>NZ_LUKE01000001.1:1873183-2160057 GCF_001592735.1 Bdellovibrio bacteriovorus | reverse complement strand
TCAGTTTTCAAAGAGCGAATTTTGTCGAGGAACCAATCTGATCGATTTCATCCTCGGCGTCAATGTTCTTTTTTATTTTCGTTAGTTTTTTATTTCTAAAAAACTTCGCGAAGATAATTGGTGGAGGCAACAGGGATCGAACCTGCGACCTTCTGAATGCAAATCAGATGCTCTCCCAGCTGAGCTATGCCCCCGAACAAAGTGGAGCTGTTTTCTCGTAACGCCCTTGAAACGTCAATAGCTTTTTTTCGAAAATTTAATGAGAGATGAAAAGTGCCTAAAATAACAACCGAGGCCTCTGCCCCGGTTTTCAGCACTTAACTATTAAGTAGCGATTTTTATTATTGATTAGGCGCTAGCTCTTAACTTTGACGCAAGAAGTCTGTTAAGCCATTGGCGCTCTACTTCAAGATCGAATCCAACTTTTTCTCCGCCAGTCACGATCGCTAAATACACTTTTTTAAGGATTTCCGTCTCTTGATCTGCTCCACCGTCAGCTCCTAACGACTCTTCGATGGCTTCAAAGACACTGACTAGGTCCGGAGTTGTGACTACCTTAGGAATACGGGCCATATCTAGACCCAACGTCTCACATGGTTTGAAACCGACAAGAGTTTCCGTCAATAAGACCTTCGTAGAGTTCTTAAAGTTCACCTGAATGAACGGCTTCCCTTCAGAGTCTGCGCGGTGAAGAACTTCACTCACGTCAGTTGAATTGAAAGAGAAAAGCTTCCCGTCGAGGTCTTGACGAATTTGCACTCGTCCTGATTCGTTGATCTTCGCACGAAGGCCTTTCGAACCATCGACAAAATTCAAGATGTGATCTAGTTCAGCATGTGTCGACTTAGATTTAGTGCTCAAAATTCCTCCCCCTAATTACATAGGGTCCTTCCTACAATAGAGTTATCGTCAGCATATCGCATGACTTAACGGCAAACTTTAAAATGTTGAGAATCAGGTCTCTTATCCTGTCGCAATTTGAGTACTTTCTCGCGATAGTGTTTCATCACGAGATGCGGCAGCGAAAGCAAGCAGTGCGACTTGAGTTTCGCGTTTCGATTTGAGATAACGAAGCTCAAGGAACCCCAAGTACTCAAGGATTTTTTAGAAGAAAAGACGTTTATGATTATCACAAGATGGCAAGCACCGATCGTTCCAACGAAACAACAAGTTCACATGATCTTAGAATCTGAAGGACTTGAACCCTTCGATGAAGTTTGCGCGGCTCACACAAAAATCCAAGATAAGCGTCACCCCTTCGCCGAAGTGCGTGTGGTGATTGAAGGAGAGATGATCTTTAATATCTCAGGCAATCAGTTTGCTCTGCGCCCGGGGGATCGTTTGGAAATTCCGGCAAATACTAAGCATTCTTACGCTGCTCACGGCCCGAACGGTTGCATCAGCGTCTGCGCTAAAACCATCTAAATAAACAGCGCCGACGCAGCAACGCCGTCAGTGGGGCTTAATTTACTTCTGCCCCTTCATCCAATTTAAATAATCTCTTATATTTTTCTCAAAGCCCCGTTGTGTGGGCTCATAAAAAACAGAATCTTTTATTTCTTCAGGCAGGTAATTTTGCGCGGTCCACCCTGTGGGATAATCGTGGGGATATTTATAATCTCGACCGTATCCTAAGTCTTTGGCTAAAGCAGTCTTCGCAGAACGTAAATGCAATGGCACTGGCAAAGTGCGGGTCTCTTCAACCAAAGCTTTGGCTTTATTTAAAGACATATAAGACGCATTTGATTTTGGGCACGAGGCCAAATACGTAGTCACTTGGGCCAAGGTGATCGCCCCCTCAGGCAAACCAATAGCTTCAACAGCTTGCAGTCCCGATACCGCCACGGAAATTCCGCGTGGATCGGCATTTCCGATGTCTTCCGAGGCAAGAATAATAAGTCTGCGGGCGATAAAAATAGGATCTTCCCCGCCATCCAACATACGAGCTAGGTAATAAACCGCCGCATCCGGATCACTGCCACGCACGCTTTTAATAAACGCCGAAATCAGGTCATAGTGCATTTCGGAATTCTTGTCATAGCCGATAGGATTTTGCTGTAAAAGCTCGCGCATTTCATTCACATCCAAGCGCAGCTCGGGGCTTTCATCGCGCATGTAATTGTAAATGATTTCTAAACTATTGATCAGGCGACGAGCATCTCCGTCAGAAAACTCAATCAGATTCTGAATGGCTTCGGCAGTTAACATCTCTGTCACAGACTTCTTATAGTGAGCCTCTGCGCGGGCGATGATTTTGTTTAAATCGTGTTCGGAAAGGCGTTCAAAAATAACCACGCGACAACGACTTAAAAGGGCGCGATTCAGTTCATAACTAGGGTTTTCCGTCGTAGCCCCAATAAGAACGACATCCCCTTTTTCTACAAAGGGTAAAAGCACGTCTTGTTGGGCCTTATTAAAACGATGGATTTCATCGACAAAAAGCACGGTTTTTTGTTGGTACTGCAGGCGGCGCTCTCGCCCCGCTTCGCCAATTTCTCGCAAAGTCTTTGCGCCCGAATCCACCGCGTTGATATTTACAAAATGAGCATTGAAGTGCTGGGATAAAGCCAAAGCGAAAGTGGTTTTCCCCGTTCCCGGAGGGCCCCAGATGATAAGGCTTGGCAAATAGCCTTTTCGCAACATCTGACCTAGCTTGGATTGTGTGCCTAAAGTTTTCTCTTGGCCAAAAATCTCATCCAGATTCTTGGGACGAAGAACCTCAGATAACGGCGAAGAACTGACGGCGGCTTGAGAAGAAGAGAACAAATCCATGGCTTACACATAAACCATGGATTTGAATAAATCATTAAAAAGCTTGGATGGTGACGTATCCTTGTAATTTTACGGGCGTCTCATCGCCATTGGGGGCTCGCTCTAAACCAAAAATTTCAACCGTTCCGGTGGTGGTAAACTGACCCGAAGCCTTCACCCCACCACAATAAGCCGCGCAATCGGTTTGGAAAGGGCTGTCTGGGCTTCCCGAGCCGCCGGGCACGATGGCTTCGGTATAATTTTTCCACCAGGTCGTGTTAAGCGCTCGAAGAGAGTCCCCAGAAATCTCACATTTTGAAGCCTGCGCGGACTCTCCCGGTGTTGACCCCGGAAGATTGTAGGTTATACGGATAAGAGAAATCACTAAATCGTTCGAGTTATTAGCCCGCCAGAATTTGAACGTCGGAATACGGAAATAATCGGCCTCTACATCTTGAGTGGGTGTCTGACCAATGCCGGTAATCAATTTACTGTAGCAGCTAATTGCCTTTGCCGGAATCAAAGGCAAAGGCGACGTGGTGACTGAAAACTCTGTGTTCACTTCTTCTTGTTGACCGCAAGACCCTAAGAGCAAAGCTGCGGTCATCAAACTTGACATTAAAATAAGTTTTTTCATACCGCCTCCCATTACAATTCTTCTGTGGGTGCATTGCCATCCACTTGTCCCATGATTCTTGGAGTGACGAACACCAATAGCTCTGATTTTTCACGGGTTGTACCGCGAGATTTAAACAGATTTCCAAAAACCGGAATCTCTCTTAACCATGGAATGCCAGCTTCTCCCTCGGTCGCATCGCTTTGGAAAATTCCACCGATAACAGCGGTTTGCCCATTTTTAACTAACACTCGCGTATTAGCCTCGCGACTGTTGACCGAAAAAGCGCCGGCTGTGCCCACATCAGCTCCGCGGAACTGACGATTGACGTTCACCTTCATAATAACCGAACCATCGGCCGTGACCTGAGGGGTCACTTCTAATTTTAATACCAATGGTTTAAAAGTAATAGTTTCCACCGTGGTATTCGCATTTTGAGTCACCTGTCTTAACGGAACCTCAGTGGTTTGATTGATCACCGCAGTTTCGTTTGTCATCGTCATGACTCTTGGAGCCGAGATGACTTTCACTTTTTGTTCGGATTCAGCCAATGTCAAAGCCGCACCCAATGTACCAAAGAAATCCAACGTACCTACAGAGAGATTGAAATTGAAGTTTCCGCCTTGCACAACGCCCGGATTGACGTTGAAAGTAGGAACCATCTGAACCGGACCTCGAGACGTTGAACCTACACGGATCGGAGCGCCCGAAGAATTCCAAGTAACCCCCACACTGCGAGAAAAGCTTTCACTGGCTTCAACCAGACGCCCTTCGATAAGAACTTGGGGTGGTTGGGTATCTAAACTTGCAATAAGTTTTGCCGCACGCTCTAGATTTTCTTCGATATCCGTTACAACCAAAGCATTCGTACGCGCGTCGCCGATCACACGGCCCCGCTCGCCTAAGAATTCTTTGATTTTCTTTTCAAGATCATCAACACGCGCATAGCTCACCGGGAACATACGAACTTTTAAAGGTTCGATCGTGCGCTTTGACTGAGCCAATTTGGTCGCATCGTCTTCTTCGGCTTTTAGGTCCGCCAAAGGAGCAATACGTAAAACATTTCCTTGGCGCGCGTATCCCAGTTTTTTAGCTTTCATGATAACCACTAAAGCTTGGTCCCAAGGCACTTGGCGAAGTTTAAGATTGATGGGGCCTTTCACGTCTTCGGTGATGACCATGTTGACGCCACTTTCCTCGGTGATAAAACCCAGGGCGTCGCGAACATCCATATTATTAGTTTCGATGGAAATTTTCTTTCCGTAAAACTGCGTGTTATTTGCTAAGAATCCAGTCAAGTCTTCACTAGGTAGGATTTTTTCGTTTTCGTCATCTGCCGGTGCTGCCGCCACACCACCTACCGCCTGAGAGTTCGCCACGATCAAAAGACTTGAACCTTCCGCTTGAACTGCAGGCTCACTCAAACCTTGGCGAAGTTGGATCACGAAACGTGCGACATTTGAGCCCGGATTTTGATAAGCATCCACGGCCCCGATGCTTCCCTTGATATCTTTGGTATTCAGAGAACGTTTTAATTTTTCAGGTAAGATTGCATTTTCAACTTCAATCACGAACTGTTGCAAATCAGTGTTTGCACGAGTTGTGTAATTTAAAGGACGATCCGCTTTCACCACGATAGTCCCGCCAGTGTCATTAGCACGGAACTGCAGATCTGTGATCATCGCTGGAGAGCTGGTTGGCATTGGTTCATGTTCTGGCTCTGGAGCGGGGGCATCCACGACGGGAACTGGTTCCGGTGCTGGAGCTAACAAGTCTGGTTCTGGAGCTGGAGCCGGCACGTCTGGCGCGGGAACGTCGGCAATCGCGGGATCCGCAAAGGGATCTTCTTCAGCAATATGATCCGCCGGAACATCCGCGGGCATGTCAGCTGGAGGCTCTGCTGGCGCTTCGGCAATGCCTTGGTCCGCAGATCCGTTCGCCGACGGTTCATTGAATTCGTCTTCGATAGCTAGATCTTGATCACCTGAACTCTCCGTGGGAGCTGCTTCAGCCGTTTGGTTTGAGCCCGAATCTTCAAATTCAGAGAAATCGTCACCCGATCCTCCAGAATCATCAGCCGCCATGGCAGAATCAGATGATTCGGTACCATCAAAAGCCATGTCATCTTCGACCGGCGCACTTGTACATGATAATAAAGACGTTATCAATGCACTCAGGATTAACAATCTAATGAATCCGTTCATTAGTTCCCTCCTTGGAAAACGACTTTTCGGCCCCAGCCGAATGTCGATATATGCTACTACTTAGTCAGTTCCATCACTCGAGTTTCTTTGGTGACTTTTCCGTCGTCATACATAGTTTCAACGACCACGACTTCACCCTCTCGTATCACCGCAACAAATCCATCGTTACGGCCCACTTTAGAATTCTTAATGACCGTATGTACGGCCCCATCTGGGTCTTTTATCATCGCACGTGGAGTGCGAACATCCCAGAGAATACCGATCACTTGCAACTTCTCAACTTCGAACTTTTGTAAAGGTTCTAACTGCTGAGTCGTTCTGGGGTCTACGGGACGCGCTAAACGGAATGCTTTAAACGGGTCCCGGCGTGTCGCTGGATCGTAAGGCATTTCTTGGAACGTAGGCGCGGCGACATCCGTCGCCCCTGGCGCTTGTCCTTGAGCCGGTACCGGCGGCGCAGGGGTTGGAGCCGCCATATTTCCGTTATCTGGTGTCGTCGCCCCATCACCAAACGCATTTTCATCCACCGGTGGCGGCGGCACTTTCGATGGCACCGCACCTGGATTTGCCGACGGAGTCGCCGCACCCGTCGGCGGCGGAGTATTCGGAGGTGTCGGCACTTGCGTCGACTCAACCTCTTTTAAAAATTCCGCAGGCAATTCTCCCGAAGATGGTGCGTCTTGAGAACGTGCCGGCGCCATGAACTTCAAACTCACCACGAAGGCAAGCCCCAGTCCCAAGGACGCTACCACAAGATAAGAAAAAAACCATCTAAACGACTTCACCTAGGAGTCCCCGTACCCGGAGCGGCCGCTGGCTTTTCCGGAGTCAGTTTATAACCCACAACATTACCGCTAAATTTCAAACGCTTGGGATCTTCAGGCAAAGTAGAAATGACCACGTTTTTCACACGGGACATTCTTTCTGCCGAGCCCACCAGGAAAGCAAATCGTGAAAGCTGCGCATAGGTGCCTTCAAGAGTGACTTCCACCGGAACTTCTTCAACCACTTCGCCACGCACATTATCGCCTGGTTTTTTGGATTTTACGCTCACGCCAGAACCACGTGCAAAATCATCGATAGACTTATTGATATCGATCGAAAACAAAGTCGCCGGAAGACGTCGCGAAATCTCTTCGTATTTTTGACTTAGCTGACCGATTTTCTCTTGCATCTCTTGAACTTGCTTTAGCGTATTATCGGTGTCTTTCTTTTTTACTTCTTCGGCGGCCAACTGATCATTCATGGCCATAATTTGCGCCGTTATTTGCGACCCATCGTTATACAAGAAGTACCAATAGAATACGGTCAGACCCAGTCCTATCATAAGGACCTTTGAAAACTCCTGAGCTGCGAGAGTTTCAAAAAACTTATTCATTTAGGTCTCTCCAACAAACAACTGATTTCAAACTTTTTCAAAGGAATGCCATCTTGCACTTGCTCGGTAGAGTTTAACAAGTTGACGTCCATTAAGAACACACTGCGAGTTAAAGCGTCTAAGAATGAGGAAACTTCAAAGTCACTTAAAGCCAAGCCTTGCAGTTGAACACTGTCCGGTTCTAACTGAACTCGAGTCAGCCATGCTTTTTCCGGAATCACAGTCTGTAAAAGCTCTAGGACCCTCACTTCACGCTGCCGATCGACAGAGATCTTTTCTAAAGCCGCGATACGCGCCTCGATCAAAGCTTCATCTTCTTTAAATTTTTTAATTTCGGCCACAGATGCCGCCTGCTTTTCATTATAAACCTGCAGTTCTGAAAGCATCTGCTGTTTCGAAGCCAGTTCATTTTGCTTTGCCGGAAGACTTTGCATTTCATAGAAGTAAAGCAAAGCCGGTCCCGCCAAAATAACCAACAGGCGAATTAAAGCATCACGGCGAATCTGTTCCGGTGATGAAAAGCCATCGGCGGAGAAAACCCCTGGAGCCGATGCCGGAATTGCACCCACGGCGGAACCCGCAAGATTAATCTTAATCATGAGTCCCCCAGGTTTCTGATGGCTAATCCAGTTACCACAGAAGCAAAAGAACTGATTTGTTCTAAATATTCCGGGGAAAACTTTTTGCCGTTGGCTTTGACCTTTAAGAAAGGATTGAAGCGCTGCATTTGCATGCCCGTCACCCGGCCAATTGTTTCCACCAACCCTGACGTCGACGAGCTTCCGCCCGTGTAATAACACTGATGCAAGACCAAGCCATTTGTTGTCGCACTTAAAAAGTCTAAGCTGGAGCGAATCTCTTCAGTGACGGCTTCATTGGTAGAGCTTAAAATGCTGTGGACTTCATCTGGAACATCTCGACGAGACATGGCGCTGAGCTTTAGAGACTCTGCCTCTTGAATCGTGACGCCCATGGCTTTATGAATTTCATTGGTGTAATTGGCCCCACCCACGGGGATGTCACGGCAGAAAATCACTTCTCCGTTTTGAATAACCACGAAATTGGTGATTGAAGCACCGAAGTTCAAAATCCCGACAGCCTGGCCATTCACTTTTCCATAGTTCAATTCGAAGGCGTTAGCTAATGCAAAGCCACTTACATCAAGGACACCGCACTTCACCCCCGCAAGTTCGACGACTTGGGTGTATTGCGACACGAGTTCGTTCTGCGCGGCAATCAACAGAATATCCATAGAGTCCGGCGAACTGCTATGAGAAAGAATATGGTGGGCCAAGCTGATATTATTGATATCAAAAGGAATGTATTGTTCTGCTTCAAAGCGAATTTGATCCTGGATGAGTTTTACATCCATGCGTGGAATGGTGATCTTTTTAACGATCACGGCCGTTCCCCACATCGCCGTTGCAACATTTTTTCTTTTGGATTTGACTTCATTTAAAAGAGACTGAATCGCGATCCCAACAGAGCCGATATCAACGATTTCTCCGCCGGCAACGGAGTTCGCAGGAGTTGGGGCGAAACCAAAAGAAAGCAGAGTGGCGCTTTTCCCACTGAAATCCATCTCAGCAAGCTTGATGGAACTCGTACCAATATCGAGTCCAATGACTTTCTTTGATTTAAAAAACATGCCTTCGTTGCTTCCCCAAAAGTTACCGCGACTTACGCCGACTTACGTCTTTAAGACACAAGTCCTAATACCAAATTATTTCTTCTTGAAGACTGAATGTCAAATAAGGGGTCTAGCCTAGACGCTTACACACCGGGAAGAAAAAGGTCCAGGTACCACAACGCTATGGTCTCGCCGCCGAACAAATACATCAGGGCCCCGAGGGCGAGGTAAGGTCCGAAAGGGATCACCGTCTTTAGTCCAGCATTTTGTTTTCTTGCAGCTATGATCCCGACAACGCTCCCGATGATCGCCGAACTCATAATAACAAAAGGAATGGCTTTCCAACCCAACAAAGCTCCGATCCAGGCAAGCAGCTTAATGTCACCGCCTCCCATGCCTTCTTGCTTCGTCAGCAAATAATAGACATAGGCCATGCCCCATAAAAATCCGCCCCCCATTAAAACCCCAAAAAGAGAGTCCAAGAACTCTCGTTGCGGATTTAAATAGGCGCCGACAAGGCCAATCACGATTCCCGACAAAGTAAATTCATCCGGCAAAATCATATGATCTAAATCGATAAACGTACAAACCACCAACCCAAAAATAAAAATCAAATATTCAAGCAACGACCAAGAAAATCCCACATAGTGGAAACTCAATGCAAAAAGACTGGCCATCAAGAGTTCCACCAAGGCATATCGGAAACTGAATTTAGCGCCGCAATGGCGACATCTTCCACGCAAAATAAACCAACTAAAAATCGGAATATTGTCGTACCACTTCACCGGTGTTTTACAACTGTAACAGTGACTGCCGGGCTTAACGACGCTTTCTTCTTTCGGAAGACGATAAATAACAACGTTTGCAAAGCTACCAAACAGCGCGCCAAAAACAAAGAAAACGACCAAATAAAAAATCTCCATCTCTGGCAACATGCACGCGTCCTTTGCGAATTAAACGATGTCTTTCCGTTTGAACAGGAATTGAGAAATCAGAATCAATAACAACAACCACCCTGTCATATGACTTAGCATCCATAGAATGCCATCCGATGGCAATCCGTTTTCTAAGAAATAGGCCGACTTCCAATTCATGCGATAAAAATTAGGCGATACCCAATGCAGAAATTTAACAACATCGATAAATGTCTGTTCTTGGCTTTTATTGGCAAAGAACGTCAGGTCTTCCAGGGAATGTCCCAAAATAAAGAACATGATCCCGCCCGCTAACGCTAACACCGGTCGAACAATCAAACTAAGCCCGATGACGATTCCCAACAACACGGCACTTTCAAACCACAGACTTAAGCAGATCTGGATAAAGGAAAGCCACTGTTCCGAATTGTTCCATAATTTTAGAAGAGCAAACAAAAGAACCGCCAAAGCCCCCATCACAAGGGTGTTGAGAGCTAAAATGCCTCCCATTTTCCCTAAGATAAACTGACCACGAGTGATCGGTCGAGACAGTATTAAAAGACAAGTCTGTTTTTCAATTTCCTTTGAAATAAGATATGAACCCAAAAACAAAGAAATACCCAGCATCGCCGTTTGAATCGCTAAAAAACCAAAGTCCGTCAGGATTTTTCTTTGTTCATCAAATGAAAGAGCCCCGAGTAAGAAACTTAATGCCAGCAAGCCCCCGGCGATCACCACGACGATCATAAAAACTTTTTCACGTAACATTTCGCGCAAAGTGGTTTTAGCTAACGCCCACACTTTAACCACGGCGCACCTCCTGCTGTTTTTTTAAAACAGCAAAAGCTTTTTCCAGACTTTGGAATTCCGCCATAAATGTATTTAAGACGCCATTATAAAGAATCTCGCCGTGATTGACGACCACCAGGTGCGAGCAAAGTTCTTCCATGTCTTGCAACAAGTGGCTGCTAAAAAAAAGACTCACCCCGCGACGTTGTTCTTCACGCAAGATATCCTTCACCATCGCTCGTCCATCAGGATCAAGACCCGACATCGGCTCATCTAAAATCAGTAAATCCGGACGAGTTAAAATCGCTTGCGCGATCCCAATTCTTTGCAACATCCCCTTAGAATAAGTTCTTAAACGACGATCTTTGGCTTCAAACAAATCAACTTTTTTAAGGGCTTCATGGGCTCTTTCGTGGAAGTCTTTTAGCGAAGCTCCGTAACAAAGATTCCAATGCAGACGAAGAAATTCCATACCTGTTAGGAACTCATACAGATAAGGTCGCTCGGGCAAATATCCTATGCGAGTTTTTGCGTTGTTATCTAAAGGTTTGCCAAAAAATAAAACCTCACCAGAATCCGGTCGAATGAAGTCAAAGATGCATTTGATGGTGGTGGTTTTCCCCGCACCGTTACTGCCGACGAAACCTGACGTTTGGCCTTCAGGTAAAGCAAAAGAAACGTCTTTAAGAACGTGGCGATTTTTTTCGAACAAACCGCCCTTAAAGGTCTTATTTATTTTTTTGATTTCTAATACTGCCATCAACCTTTACGGTTTAAGCTCGATTTTTAGAGCCTTCACCATCTCCCTCACAGGATCATACTGTTTAGAAGTGGCTGGCATCAAGTCACGAGAACCTAAAATTTCAGAATAGGCCTGCTTAGTGGGGTTTTCTTCAAAAATTTCGATCAAAGAGAACATCAAGGTGTGCGTGATTTTAGGATATTTATCGTAAAAGTCCTGACGAACACAGAATGGATCATTCGGGATTGGTTCGCTGGTCCAGATAATACGATATTTTTTGGGGTCTTTTGCAAATTGAGCCCAAGCGCTGTGTTTGCCTTTTTCATCATCACTGTAAACCGCCGCCGCATCTACCTTACCCGCCTCTAAAAATTGAATGGATTCCTTATGGTTTCCACTAAAGGCCGCTTCTTTAAAGTCGGAATTTTTAATGCCCAGCTTTTGCAGCGCCACTTGTGGATAAAGGTAACCCGACGAAGACTTTTCATCCACGAAGACGATTTTTTTGCCCTTCAAATCCTGCAGCTTGCGAATTTTTGAATTCGTCGGAACGATCACCGTAGAGTAATAGAAGGGCTCTTGCCACACCGTTTTTAATAAAACTTTGGCTTGGGCCTGCTGCTCGGCAAAGACGAAAGTGGACGAAGAAAAGAACGCAAAGTCGACTTTCTTGGTGCGCATGGCTTCAACCAGCCCGATGTAGTTTTTGGAAAGGTAAATGTTGACCGGTATTTGCAACTTTTCTTGCAATGCTTTGGCTAAAGCCAAACCTTGTTCACGCAACTTTTCTGGGTTGCCACCGGGAATCACCCCAATGGTGATTGTCTCGGGTTGAGCCTCTGCGGCAAAAACAGGATGACCCACCGTCACCAAACCCAAGGCGCAAACTAAAAGAAAAATACGACCGATCAAAACTCCTCCATCGCCATCAATGACTCAACATTTGATGATTCATTCTTTTGATTTTGCAAAGCAAGAACAAAGGCTTCAGCTGCGTCACTTTCAGTCAGACAAGGGATGTTGTAATCCGTACAAGCGCGACGGATATCAAAACTCGCCTCAATCGCACGACGACCCGATGTCGTATTAATCACAAATGCCACTTCGCCAGAGCGGATCTTATCCACACAATGAGGGCGCCCCTCATCGACTTTCTTTAAAGACATGCAGTTCACACCCCGATCGTTAAAGAAACTCGCCGTTCCCGTCGTCGCCGAAACGCCATAGCCCATGCGCTGAAGTTCTTTAGCTAAAGTGAGCATGCTCTCTTTGTCTTTATCTCTTAAAGAGAAAAACACCTGGCCGGTTCTTGGAAGTTTTATGTTACTTGAAAGGAATGCCTTCGACAGAGCTTCGGAATAGTTATTTCCGCGTCCCATGCTTTCACCGGTTGATTTCATTTCTGGGCCTAGTAAAGAATCTGCTTCAGGAAATTTTTTAAACGGGAAGACAACGCCTTTAACAGAAACGTGCTCAGTTTTACGCCATTGCAAACCATCTAATTTCAAATCTTTCGCCTTTTTGCCCAACATCGCGGCCACACCCAAATCAATCAACGGAATGGCTGTGGCCTTTGCCACAAATGGGACCGAGCGTGAACTGCGAGGGTTGGCTTCGAGCATGTAAACAACATCATTTAAAACGGCCAGTTGCAAATTCAAATGCCCAATCACGCCGATACGATTTGCTAGTTGTTTACTTAAGTCCTCAATGCGCTGGCAAGTTTCTGGCTTAAGACGTTGTGGAGGTAAAACACCCATCGAATCTCCGGAGTGAACCCCCGCGGCTTCAATATGCTCAACCACCCCACCGATAACAGTCCAATCTTCACCGCGCACTAAATCCACATCGACTTCTAAAGCGCCGGCCAAGAATTGATCCATTAAACACGGACGCTCTTTGGAGATATAGTCTTTATGACGTTGGAAATAAGACATTAATTCATCGCGGTTTTCAATGACTTCCATACGGCGTCCACCCAAAACGTAGCTGGGGCGACAAATCATCGGGTAACCGACATTTTCTTCGAAATTTAAGGCGTCCATCAGACTGCCCGCCATAGCCGAATTGGGAATGGCGAAGTTGAGCTCTTTACAGATCTTTGAAAACAATCCGCGATCTTCGGCTAAATCAATCGTTTCAAGTGAAGAACCTAAAAGATGAAAACCGGCTTTGACTAACTCAGGGGCTGCATTGATCGGAGTTTGTCCCCCCAATTGGGCAACAAAACCTTTTGGCTTCATGAAGCGCATGACTTCAATTAAGCTTTCCACCGTCAAAGGCTCAAAGAAAAGAACATCCGAGGTGTCATAGTCGGTAGAAACAGTTTCGGGATTTGAGTTTACCATAATGACTTTGCTGCCATTTTTTTGGAAACCCTTAACCCCACGCACGCAAGAGTAATCAAATTCAATTCCTTGACCGATGCGATTCGGACCACTGCCAATAATCACCACCGCATTCGGCGCGTTTACCGAGGCAGAAACCGTCGGCCAATAGGAGGAATAAAAATACGGTGTTGAAGATTCAAACTCACCCGCACACGTGTCCACTTGTTGGTAGCGAGGTAGGATCTGATGTTTTTCGCGGAACTCGCGTATTTCTTTTTCAGTTTTTCCCATTAAGGCGCCCAAACGCGCGTCCGTGAAACCTTTGCGCTTTGCCGTCAACATAAGGTCAATAGCTTCGGGCGTGAAGTCGCGCTTAAATTTATTTTCAAATTTAATCAGGCCTTCAATTTGCTCTAAGAAGTAAGGAATGATGCCGGTCAGTTCTTCGATTTCGGCGACAGTCTTACCTTCACGGAAGGCTTGGAATAGTTGATAAATGCGCAGACTGTTCGGGTAAGAAATCTTGCCGACCTCTAATTCCACTTCGGGAATAGCCTGAGGGTTTGCTTCTAAACTGGCCAAAGCTTTCATTAAAGATTCTTGGAGGGTCCTGCCAATACCCATCACTTCGCCCACACTTTTCATTTGGGTGGTTAGGGTGTCTTTCGAACCTTGGAATTTTTCAAAAGCAAAGCGTGGGATTTTTGTAACCACATAGTCCAGCGCAGGCTCATAACAAGATGGCGTGACCTTTGTGATGTCATTTTGTAATTCATCAAGACTGTAACCAATCGCCAGTAAAGCGGCGATTTTAGCAATCGGGAATCCCGTCGCCTTACTTGCCAGTGCCGACGAACGACTGACCCGTGGATTCATCTCAATAACCACGCGTTCACCCGTCTTGGGGTGAACTGCGAACTGGATGTTTGCGCCCCCTGTTTGAATACCGACTTCGTTGATGATCTTACAAGCTTCATCGCGCATCGCTTGATATTCGCGATCGCTGAGAGTTTGTTGTGGAGCGACGGTGATGCTATCGCCCGTGTGCACACCACATGGATCCAGGTTTTCAATCGAACACACCACCACGAAGGTACCTTGATAGTCGCGCATGACTTCAAGTTCGTATTCTTTCCAACCTAAAATACTTTCTTCAACCAAAACTTCAGAGGTCGGACTTTCATGAAGACCCCCGACTAACATTTTTTGATACTCTTCGGGAGAGTAGGCGATACCGCCCCCGCCGCCGCCTAAGGTGTAGTTTGGACGAAGGACAATCGGATACCCTAGTTCTTCAGCCACCTGAAGGCCATGTTCGAAGGTACGAACCATATGACTCTTAGGATATTTCGCGCCGATCTTATCCAGCAAGCCGCGGAAAATTTCGCGGTCTTCTCCGGCCTTGATCACCTGCGGGGTCGCACCTAAAAGTTGAACTTTATGCTTTTGCAGAATGCCTTTGGCGTAAAGATCAAGAGCCAGATTTAAAGCCGTTTGACCACCTAATGTAGGGATCACCGCATCGGGCTTTTCTTTTTCGATGATTTTTTCTAAATAGTCGACTTTCAGTGGCTCGACGTAAACTCGGGTCGCCACTTCAGGATCGGTCATGATGGTCGCCGGATTGGAATTGACTAAGATCACTTCCAAACCTTCGCGCATCAAGGCTTTACAAGCTTGCGTCCCAGAGTAATCAAATTCACACGCTTGCCCAATTACAATCGGTCCTGAACCGATGATCAAAACCTTCTTAATATTGGACTTGCGTGGCATCTTTATCTCCTTCCACCTTTGCTTAAGCTTCGGCGGATTAAAGCCCCATCTTCCCATCGTTGGTATAGATGAGTTCGGGTCTAACATGTTTATACTGTTCAAATTTGTAGCGCATCTTAATCAGACGAAGCATCAATAGATCGGGATCTAAATCTGGATCTTTGCGATGGCGCTTCACTTCGCCCAAGATGAATTTTTTGGCACTTTCCGGATGGAAGCAAAAACCACGCGTGAAAACATAGCTGTCACCATGCGGAATCAGACGCACTTCAAAAATTTCATCCGAATCAAATCCAAAAACAAAAGAGCTTTGTTTTACAACCAGTTTTTGGTTCGCCAACAAATCTTTGATGTAAACATCACCGTTTTTAATTTTGATAAATTCAAAAAGCGAATGGCGATGGCGTTTTAAAACTTCCAAGGTTTTTAACTCTTCATCTGAAAAACGCAGTTCACGCACTAAGAGACATGCATCTAACGGAGTCTGGCCATAGCCCTTCAACTCACGCGTAAAAAAGTACCAATCATAAAATTGCGCCATACGGGATTCAAAATGTTCGGAGTTTTCATCCAACGTTCCCGCATTTTCAAAAAATTCCTTTTTTGCCATCGCCAGCTCATCCTTGAAGGCGTCGCTGACAAAGTGATTCAAAATCTTTTCGATCAACTTTTCGTATTCGTTCATATCATCCGCTCTATAAAATAGCTAAACAGTCCGGACGCTTCATGCGGTCCAGGACAACTTTCCGGATGATATTGTATTCCCAAACATTTCTTTTTATCACTATAAAAACCTGCCACAGTGCCATCATTTAGGTTCACGTGCGTGACCTGGACGTCCGGAGGAAGACTTTCCTGTTCAACTGCATAACCGTGGTTCTGACTGGTCATATAAATCTGATTAAGCACGGTGTCGCGAATCGGATGATTGCTGCCCCGGTGACCGAACTTCAACTTATAGGTTTTAGCTCCTAATGCCAGGGCTAAAACCTGATGGCCCATGCAAATCCCAAAAATGGGCTTAACACCTAAAAGTTCACGAACAGTTCCAATAGCCACCTTCACATCCGCCGGGTCCCCGGGCCCATTTGTCAACATGACGCCGTCAGGCTTATAATCCATGATTTCCTGAACCGAAGAGCGGCTGTTGAAAATCTTAATTTCCGAGCAACGGTTTTGCAGCTCACGCAAGATGTTTTCTTTGCTGCCGAAATCAAGCACCGCCACTTTCGGGCCCACCATATTATCTCCACGGCGGACTTCGGCTTCTTTGCGCGAGGCCAAGTAAACCCAATCTTTATCTAATTTTTTCTTTTCCGCTATTAATGCGGCGGCCTTTTGTTTTGCTTCCGATTCATTCTTGGCGTGCACGATCGCTCCCCAAGGAGTTCCCCCAGAGCGTAAGCGCAAAACCAGTTGGCGCGTGTCGAGTTCCGAAAGAAGTGGAATCCCGGCCTCCGTCAGTCTTTTTTTCCAAGCCTGATCGCGCTCGGTGTCTTGCACTTCAAGACAAATAAAGCCCTCAATCCAGATTCGGCTCGATTCCCAAACTTCATCAGCAACCCCATAGTTCCCTTGCATGGGGGCGGTCATCACCACAATTTGTGAAAAATAAGAAGGATCGGTCGCGATTTCTTCGTAACCGGAGTGAGAGGTGTTAAAAACAACCTCACCGGCGCGATCGTGGCCCCCATTCCAAAGGCCTTGATAAACTTCTCCGCTTTCTAAAACCAGATAGCCTTTGTTCATTTTTCCTCCGAAAGTGTGAGATAAATTAATGCCTGACGAATGAAGACGCCGTTAGAAACCTGATCTAAAACCTGGCAACGAGGGTCTTGCAAAACTTCTGAGTCAAGCTCAGTCCCTTGATTGATCGGGCCTGGATGCATGATCAGGGCTTTGGATGATAAAGCTTTTAAATTCTCTTTAGTAAATCCGTAATCACGACGATAGTCCGCCAAAGAATATTTATTTTCATGACGCTCTAACTGCACTCGCAACGCCATCGCGGCCGTGGACCACTGCAAACCCTCTTTTAAAGAGCTGAAAACTTTTACTTGAGAGTGTTCCGGCAAGAATTCTTTAGGTCCGCACAACGCCACCTCATAGCCCAGCTTTTTTGATAATTCAAAGTGCGAAGCCGCCACGCGACTGTGACGAACATCGCCCACAATCAAAACTTTTTGCTCCTCACAGGTGCCCAGATGCTTGCGAATTGTATAAGCATCTAACAGCGCTTGCGTCGGGTGACCGCGCTTACCCCAGCCGGCATTTAAAATCGGCGTGTTGATTTTTTTTGCAATATCATGGAAATCAAGCTCATCCCCGCAGCGAATGACCAGAAATGACGGCTTCATCGCATTGACGTTCAAGATGGTGTCTTCGAAGGTTTCACCCTTTTCCAAACTGCTGCCAGATTTTCCATCCAAGCGCAGAGGGTAAATTCCCAATCGCGCGCAGGCCGTTTCAAAGCTCATACGGGTGCGCGTGCTGGCTTCAAAAAACAAAAGGGCTCCGGTTTTTCCGAAGCCCTCAAAGGGAATAGCAGAGCCGCGTTTGGCATCGGCCAAACCAAAGCTCCGGCCTTCCGAAATCTCGTCTGCCACAGAGAAAAGACGGTCTATTTTTGTTTTTTCGAGAGAAGAAAGATCAATGAGAGATTTATTATTTCTAGATGACATCTAGAACCCAAGCCTATGGCCCGAAGCCCGTTCTGTCAACGGACTGATTATTGAACGGAAGAAAAAACTCTTTCCCAACGCACTGAAGGGTAACGATCGCCGCCCCATTTCTTTTGCCAATCCAGCGAGAGCCAAATTAAGACGACTTCACCCACCACGCGATCCATCGGAACCGTGCCCCAATAGCGCGAGTCGTCACTAGCATCGCGATTGTCCCCAAGAAGGAAAACCTCTCCCGGTGGAACAACGAGGGGCCCGAAATCTTTCTCTTCAGATTGCTTTTGGAAGATCACGCGACGAATATGACTTTCGGACTTTTCTTCAAAGATATCAAAAAGCTGTGGATTGGGATTATCGCGGTCCTCACCCGAAATAAGGCGGTACTCCAAGGGCTGATCATTGATGGACAACCGGCCTTGAGAGATCTGCACTTTATCCCCCGGCAATGCCACCACCCGCTTTACGTAAGTGATTGTCGGAGACTCCGGATAAGTAAAAACGACCAAATCCCCTCTTTCCGGAAATATTTCATTCCAACGCTGAGATGAAAAGGGCATCGGAACGCCGTAAGACAGTCGCGAAGAAAAAATAAAGTCGCCAGATTTTAAAGTAGGCTGCATGGAACCGGTCGGCACTTTATAAGCGGTCAGCAAAAAACTGCGCACAAACAGAGCAAAAAGAACTGCTAGGACTAATGTTGTTAAATACTCCCGCCAACGATTCATTCTTTAAGTCTAGACGTAACGGAGAGCAAATTCTAGTGATTCTATTGAACTTTTTTAAACAGTCGATTGAAACGGATTTGTGACGGATCGCAAACAAAAGACATCGTCGGCAAAGTGCTGTGACAAGAAAGCCAAATCAGCGATGCATTTCCGATGATATAATCATTTTTCACAAAGCCCCAAACGCGAGAATCACTGGATTGATCGCGGTTATCCCCCATGAAAAAGTAATTTCCTTGGGGCACTTCAAAGGTTTGCACGTCACCAGAAGTGTCGGGAAAAAATCTGACGGTGTATTCTTTAGATCCGTTGTTTTCTTTATAATATTGAAAAGACCCGTCGTCACCCGTCGTCGGGGTCATCTTAAACTCTTGATCATTGACAGTGACTCGTCCCGCCTTCACTTGCACAAGGTCCCCGGGCAAACCAATCAGACGTTTGATGTAATAGACATCGGGATTTTCAGGATAACGAAAAACAATCACTTCGCCCCGTTCCGGCTGCGACCACTGAACAAGCCAAGGTTCAGCAAAAGGCACATGCAATCCGTAAGCGAATTTTTTTACCAAGATATGATCATGAATCAAAAGATTGGGAATCATGCTTCCTGAAGGAATTACGAAAGGTTCAACCAACGCCCAGCGGACAGTTAGCACCAGCAAAATCGGAAAAAGGAACGTTAGAATCGCCTGATTCCAAGTTCCTTTTAAGCTTTTCTGCGGTTGTTGATTTGATTCCACTAGTTCACGGGATGGAAGAATCGTCCCCAGCGAATCGTGATCGGATTACACAAGAACGGCAATGCCGGAATAGTCTCTTCACAAGAAAGCCACACGAACATGGCACGACCTAAGATATTTTTCTTAGGCAAGAACCCCCACACACGGCTGTCTGAGGAGTTCATGCGATTGTCACCCATAACAAACAGGTGATCATCGGGAACGACCACGGGGCCATAAGTTTCATAGATGTCGCCTTTACGAAGCAAGATCGAGTGATTCTTGCCTGGCAATTCTTCCGCAAACTGAACGTAGTTTTCGCGGCTGTCGTTGATGTTGCCATCACGTTGGAAGTCCGCATCGCGAAGCCACGCAAAATCGGCCGTGCTTAAAGGAACTTTTTTATCGACAGGCTTGTCATTGATGTAAAGAGTTCCATTTTCATAATAAATCTTATCGCCCGGCTCGCCAACGATACGCTTGATAAAGAATGTGCTCATGTCCTTAGGAAACTTAAAAACAATCACTTCCCCACGCTTTGGTTCGTTGAATTTTACCAACCAATTTTCGCTAAAAGGAACTCGCAATCCGTAAGTCAATTTGTTCACAAAAATATGATCGTGAATTAAAAGCGAAGGAAGCATTGAACCTGAAGGAATTACGTAAGCTTCAATAAATCCCCAACGAATGAACAAGGCAATAAACACAGCCAGGAATAAAGATCCCCAACCTTCTGTCCAAAAGATTTTGGTTCTAAAGTTCCAACCACCCTTATCTTTTTTCTCACTCATACTAACTCCTTCAAGGTCGTCGAAACGGCCGAACTAGTCTTCGACTTTAAGAATCGCAAGGAAGGCTTCCTGAGGCACGTCGACCGTTCCGATCGCTTTCATGCGCTTTTTACCCTCTTTTTGCTTCTCTAAAAGTTTACGCTTACGGGAAATATCACCACCATAACACTTCGCGGTCACGTCTTTTTTCAACGCTCCCACCGTCTCACGGGCGATGATTTTAGAACCAATGGCCGCCTGAATCGCAATTTGGAACTGCTGACGAGGAATGAGCTCTTTCATTTTTTCAGTCAACTTACGTCCACGAGTCACGGCTTTTGATTTATGCACAATTAAGGACAACGCATCAATGGGCTCACCGTTAATTAAAATATCTAATTTCGCTAAGTCAGATTCTTCAAAACCCATGAATTCATACTCTAAAGAAGCGTATCCCTTAGAGATTGATTTCAAACGGTCATAGAAATCCATCACCATTTCATTCATCGGAAGTTTGTATTCAATGATGACCTTTTTATCCGTCACGTATTCCATTTTTAATTGGAATCCACGTTTGTCTTCACAAAGTTTTAAGATACCACCGATGTATTCTGTTGGCGTATGCAAAGTCACCTTTACGTAAGGTTCTTCAAATTTTGCAATTTGAGTTTCTTCTGGCATGCCCGTTGGATTTTCAAGCAACATCTCGGTGCCATCGGTTTTCGTAATTCGATAAACAACCGTGGGCGCTGTTGTTATCAAATCTAAATTGAACTCACGCTCTAAACGTTCTTGGACGATTTCCATATGTAAAAGACCTAAGAAACCGCAACGGTAGCCAAAGCCCAAAGCCGCCGATTTTTCAATTTCGAAAGTCAGCGATGAGTCATTTAAGCACAGTTTATCCAAAGCATCTTTTAAGCTTTCATATTCGGAAGCAACCACCGGGAAGATCCCGGCAAAAACCATCGGCTTGATTTTTTGGAAGCCCGGCAACGGTTCGATCGCACCGTGTTTTGCCGCCGTCACCGTATCACCGACTTTAACGTCACGGATGTCTTTAATACCGCAAATAATGAAACCCACCTCCCCGGCCTCAAGAACATCTTGAGGCGCCGGGAAAGGTTTGTATTTACCCATACGCAAAACTTCGTAATCACGGTCGGTCGCCATGAACTTGATCTTATCACCTTTTTTGATGACTCCATCCACCATACGAACCAGGACCACAACGCCTTGATAAGCATCAAACCACGAGTCAAAAATCAACGCACGTGCCGTAAGCGATCGATCCGCTTTCGGCGGTGGCACTTTTTCAACGATGGCTTCCAAGATATCTGTGATGCCGATTTTTTCTTTAGCCGATGCGTGAATGATCCCCGTTGTGTCTAAGCCCACGGTGTCTTCGATTTGTTTTGCCACTCCCTCTGGATCTGCTGATGGAAGATCGATTTTATTTAAAACCGGAATGATTTCTAAGTTATTTTCCATCGCCAAATAAACATTGGCCAATGTCTGCGCCTCAACCCCCTGGGCCGCATCGACAACCAAGATCGCACCTTCACAGGCGGCTAACGAACGAGACACCTCGTAAGAAAAGTCCACGTGCCCCGGCGTATCGATCAGGTTGATTTGGTATTGATTGCCGTCTTTAGATTTAAAATCCAAACACACAGTTTGCGCTTTGATGGTGATACCACGCTCGCGCTCCAGCTCCATATTGTCTAGGAATTGTTCTTTCTTTTCACGGTCTGATAAGGATCCGGTCGCAGCAAGAAGTCCATCGGCCAAAGTCGATTTACCGTGGTCGATGTGCGCGATAATAGAAAAGTTTCGTATAAATTTCGGATCCATTAAATTCCCAATCTTAAACTGAATGCAGAGATCGCCCGAGAGTACAAAAAGAAGCGCCGAGTTGCTACAAACAACTCGGCGCAATGATTAGCTTTTTTAAAGAACGAACGCAAAAACTATTTCACAGCTTCTTTAAGCTGCTCGATTTTGTTTAAACGCTCCCAAGTGAAGCCCTCTTCTTGGCGACCAAAGTGACCGTAAGACGCTGTCGGGCTGTAAATCGGGCGAAGAAGGTCCAAATCCTTCGTAATGCGAGCTGGGCGCAAATCGAAGACTTTGCGAACGGCTTGCTCCAATTTTTCAGTGCCAACTTTGCTTGTTCCGTAGTCATTGATGTTGATACTTACGGGCTCAGCAACACCAATGGCATACGCCACCTGAACTAAGCAACGCTCTGCAAGCTGGGCACCGACAATGTGCTTAGCAATATGACGTGCCGCATAAGCAGCGGATCTATCCACTTTTGAAGGGTCTTTTCCAGAGAACGCACCACCGCCGTGGGCCCCGTGGCCACCATAAGTGTCCACGATAATTTTACGACCGGTCAAACCCGCGTCACCCATGGGGCCACCCGTTACGAAACGGCCTGTTGGATTGATGTGGAATTTAGTTTTCGCGTCGATCCATTGAGAAGGAATTGATTTTTTGATCAATTCTTCGGTGATGAATTCTTTGATTGTAGAGTTATTTACCGAGTCCGCATGTTGCGTAGAAATAACGATCGTATCGATGCGTTTCGCCACACCATTTTCGTACTGAACAGTCACTTGAGATTTTGCATCCGGACGCAACCAATCTACTTTGTTAGCTTTACGGATCGCCGCAAGGTCCTTCACAAGTTTGTGAGACATCGCGATACTTAGAGGCATCAATTCCGGAGTTTCATTCACCGCGTAACCGAACATCAAACCTTGGTCACCAGCACCTTGATCGTCAGAAAGAGTTTCTTTAACTCCCGCCGCGATATCTGGAGACTGTTGACCCACGGCGATCATCACCCCGCAAGTTTTGTAATCGAAACCTTTATCAGAGTGATCATAGCCAATGCGCTTAACAACATCACGAACAACGTCTGTAAAGTTAACTTTGGCAGATGTCGTGATCTCGCCGCCAACCACGATCAAGCCGGTTGTAAGAAGAGTTTCACAGGCAACACGTCCCTTAGGGTCTTGGGCTAAGATAGCATCCAAGATACCGTCAGAGATTTGATCGGCCATTTTATCGGGATGTCCTTCGGAAACGGATTCACTGGTAAATAGATAGTTTTTCACTCGTGTATTCCTCATACGTGTAATGAGCTCGGCGGGGCCTCTTCAGATGGGCCTCACCATCCTAATCTTATTTATTTCGATTAGCGAGCGGTCAACCTAGCAAAACGGACTATGAGGGTCAAAAGAAAAAAGGTGACTCAAAATGAGCCACCTTTTGATTGAATTAAGTTAAATGGTAGGACGGTTTAAGCCGCCTTTTTCCAACGCATCACATGCTCGGTACGAGCCTCTTTGGTCTGCTCTGGTTTTTTATGGCTCTTAAACTGTTTATTCACCTTTAAAAACTGTTTTTCTAGCTTCTCGGCCGCAGCATCCACCGCCGCATAAGGGTCCGACGCAAAGCCCGTCGCCTTGAAATATTTCTGGCGAGTATTCACCGACAACTCTACGCAAAATTCATTTTTTTGCTTCGAGAAATAAACGCTGCCGTAACCTTCCTTCAGTAAAAAGCGCCCGACCTCACCCATACGTTCTTCCGTATAGTTCTGCAGAGATTCTGAATGGTCTAAGTGCTTGAAGGTATAGTTGATCTTCATTTTGTCTCCTGTTCCCGGCCTTCCCGTTGCGGGAAGCGCCTAAAATTCTTATCGGCTCACCTAGACTAAAGATGAGCCTTAATTTGAGACGGGTTAGGATTTTCTTTCGGTTAAAAGAAAAGTTAAAAAATCGAAGATATTTTTTGTCGAAATAGTGGGCAGGGCTCTTATTTGGTTATCATCCGGCCATAGTATTCAAAAAGCTTTTTAGAGCCATAAATTAAATTTTCCTGCCAGTCATTATGGGCGTTATGATCCGCGCCATCGGTAATATATTTAAGCGATATCAGCTGCACGCCCATTTTGCGACACACTTTAGCCAGCGCATATCCCTCCATATCAACCAAGTCACAGGCGACTTTTGGGACCCCTGTTTCAAAACTATCCCCGGTACCACAAATCCCCTTGGGCAGTTCGGGAAAATACGGAATCAATTCTATAGCGCCCGGAATTGGATCAAAAGGAGTCTCTCCCACTTTAAAACCCAAAGGAGAAATATCCATATCTCTTTGTACGAAAGTACTTACTTCCACCAACTCATGGGTTTTAAATTTTGAGCTTCCGGCCGTTCCTAAATTGATCATGACCTTACACTGCGTTTTTTGAATGGCCTCCATCGCCACAAAGGCCGCATTGACTTTGCCGATGCCCGTATAAATGACGGGAACGTTGGCGCCTTCAAAAAGACCTTGAGATTCCCCAGGCAAAGCCATCAATAATGCAACTTGGTTAATATTGAACAAGGGACATCACCTCTGCATTTTTGAATTTCATTTGGTTTAAGAAAGTAAGATTCACCAAGACGGCCACGGCTTCAACATTATAACCAGCTGCATGACTCACATCGATGGCCGCCTTCAAAGTACCACCGGTTGCTAAAACATCGTCGACAATCATGACGTTGCCTTTTCCAAGTGGCAGCTCGATTTCAGCACTGCCATATTCCAAGGCATAAGAAACTCTTTGCGTGGGTGGCGGCAATTTACCCGCTTTACGAATCGGCAGAAAACCTTTTTTATGGGTCGCCGCCATGTGCGCCGCCAAAATAAATCCACGTGACTCAATGCCGGCAAAATAATCGATCTTTGCCAGGTCGACATTTTTCACCAGATTTTTTGACACAAAATCCAGAGCTTCTGGGTTCTGCAAAAGTGGAGACATGTCGCGAAATAAAATTCCTTCTTTAGGGAAGTTGGGTACGTCGCGGATGAGGCTTTTTAAGTTCATGGATACTCCTGTAGGGACGGTAAGCCGGAGCTACGGTTCGACCGAGGCCGAACGCGGCTCGGTTTCACACGGTGAAACAGTATTCAAAAATGAGGAACTAGTAAAGGCTGACTTTATGAAATGATTCATATTAGCATAGAGTCATGACGTCCCTGATAAAGCTGCTTCTTGGTCTGGTTATAATGGCCAATGCGGCTTGCTCGACATCACAAATCATTCGCAATTCTGAGTATGCCAACTCTGAAGCTTCTTATCGCTCTGGCGATGTGCCGCAGGCCGTACAGCGTTTTCCTAAAAAAGAAGAAGGTGGATTTGTCACTTCGATTGAAAAATCGTGGTTGTTATTTTGGTTGGGCGAAAATGACAACACCGATCTAATGAAGCAAGTTTCCACGTTGGACAGTCGCCGTTACACCAGCATTTCGCGCGAAGCGCAGTATTTTTTCTATAACGAAAGTGAAGACGGTTATATTCCGGCAGAGCATGAAATCATCGTGATGCATATGCTAAACGCAATGCTTTTTATGCGCCAAGAAAAATGGACCGAAGCGCGAGTCGAAGCACGCCGGGCCACTTTCTTTTTACAAAATTATTTCCGCGAAGATCAAAATCACTTTGATGATCCCGCTTTGCGATTATGGCTTGCGGGCATATGGGCCTCTTTAGGTGAATGGAATGAAGCTCAAGTGGACTTGCGCAAAGCTTATGAGCTCACTAAAAATAAATCTCTCTTGCCGCTGTTAGAAGGCTCTAAGCCGCCGACTGAGTTCACCGTGGTATTTACCGGCGGCGGGCCCACAGTTCAGTGGTTTGATGGCGAAGCTATTCCTACATTCACCAATAACACCTCAGCACCGACTTACAAAATCAGTTTTGAAACCATGCCTTGGTATCGACGACATCTTCTGCGCAATACGGAAATTCGTGATGTCATCATGAAATCAAATTACATGGCTCAGTATTATGGATTGAACACTTCGGTGGGTGCCGAAAAAACGGTGGGCTATACGGCCGCCAACACATTGCGCGCCTCAGGACTTCTTTTAGGAACTGCGATCGTGGCAGGCGCAGTCCTTATCGTTGCGCAGGCAGCTCAGGGAGGAGCCACCGATGGAATGGGAGAGTTCTTAGGCTACGCCATCGGCGGCGGAGTCGCCGTCGGCAGTGCCATATGGAAAGAGGGCGACAAAGTGTCTGCCAATACGGCCAAATCCGCAGATCGACGCATGAAAGAAGGTTTAGAGAACTTGAAAACCTATCGCTACGTCCGCTTTATGCCCAGCTGGATTTCGGTGACAGATAAATATGAACTGCAAACACCGCAGAGAATTGTCACCTATCTAAAATCACCCAACTCAAAAACCAAAGTGCAATTCGTGCAAGCTTTCTGATCCCCCGACGTCGTGCGGGATGTGTTTTCGCATTTCAAATGCTTTGCGCGGTATTTTTTGTTTCACCCAACATAAGATGCCGTCTTGGGAGGCTCCGTGGGCTCATTAAAACTTTTTGGTATCGCTTTAGTCGCCGTTGTTATTATTGATTACATTTGGTTGGGATTTATCGCCAAAGATTATTACATCCGCTCTTACGGAGATCTGGCACGCACGGTGAATGGAGAATTCAAACCACAAATCTGGGCCGCCGTGATCGTTTATTTTTTGCTGGCCTTAGGAGTCACCCAGTTTGTCATCCCGTTGACGACGGAGGCTTCTTTCTTAGGAACTTTTCTTAAGGGCGCCTTCTTAGGGTTAATTATTTACGGCGTTTACGATATGACCGCGATGGCCGTGCTTCGCGATTGGCCCTTGGGAAATTCAATCGTCGATATGATCTGGGGATCGTTTCTTTGCGGTACAGTCACGTTGATTACGAAAACGGCGCAGGAATATATCTAAAAGCCACGAATAAAGTCCTGCAGTTCTTGTTTTTCTTTATCACTTAACGTGAAACCCAAGGGCGGCATTTCACCTCTGGAAACCAGCGATTCAATGGTCGCCATCTGCTGTCTTTGCAAAAGACCCCGGGCAAAAAATCCGGTCTCATTGTGGCAATGCAGACAGGTCGCCACTTTAAGTTCCTGAACCGCTTCGGGCGTTTTATGGCGGAAGGGGATTTTCATCTTTTGGTCTTCCACGTCGTGGCTAGGGTCATATTGGATACGGCCATAGGTTTTAATCCTCAAATTCCAAGCCGCCACTCTTATTTTATCCTGCAAATTTAACGGCGCCTTGTCGTCTGCATTAAGAGCGCGCAAAGCCCGGGGGCCGTTGTTGTGGCAAATCATGCAGCTAACGCTGAATTCGATTTTCTTTAAGGGAAGATCCTCTTCCCAAACCAAAGGACCATCGGCCAACTGATAAAACTTTGCCGTGAAGGGTTTTACCGTTTTATCAACCACGATGGCCAGTCGATCCCATTTACTGCTTTCAACAAATCGCCCATAGTGACTTTGGTTCATCATCCACACATCTTTATCCCATCCAGGGAAAAATCGAATTTCATTATAAACCGGCTGAAGCTCTGCATTTTTTGATTCTGCCGAAGCGAAGATCACCGATGACGAGTTCCCGAAAGAACTCGCCACCGCGATCAGCAAAATAAGCGCTATTATGGAAGTGTATATTTTTTGTTGCATACAAAGTCATAGACGTGGTTACCCACAGTCAGCTTGGCGTAATAAGAAGCTTTAACGGGTTTTGGCGGAAACTCTCCGCCCGGGCAACGTCCACACGGCGGCGAAAAAGATGTCGACTTCACCACTTTTAGGGTCACCTCTTGGTCATCTGCCGTTGGATGCATGACATACTGTTCCCCGACCACGAGCCCTTGGAAATTCTCGACATTACGAAAGATATACAATGAGGCTTCTACTTTCGCGCCGGGTCCGTTTTCTAAAATCTCTAGAGTTTCTAGTTTTTTGTTGTTGCAAGTAAAGCTTCCAGTGACAGACCAGCCCGTTGAGGCTGAAAGTGTTAGGGCCGCAGCCAATATTAGGTTTTTCATTTTTTCTCCTTTTAAGTGAATCGGTATTGATCCTTGAAAGAGCTTTTAAAAGATATTCATCAATAATAAAAATTAATTGTTTTAATTGGATCATTAGAATATTTAATACCTATGAAGATCTCTCACTTAGGCCTGCAGGCCTTTCAGCAGACGGCCACAGACCTAAATATCACTTTAGCCGCGGAAAATCTGGGACTCACTCAGTCCGCCCTTTCCCAACGTATTGCTCAGCTCGAGGACTATTTAGAAATCTCGCTTTTTGTCCGCGAACCTCGGGGACTTAAACTGACAGAGGCCGGGGAACGCCTTTTACGCTTTGCCAGCCTTAATCGCAGTCTTGAAGACGAACTTTTAACCGAACTCAATGGCGCCAAAGGCGAACTTGCCGGAACATTCCGTTTGGCGGCCTATTCTTCCGTCTTAAGGTCCTTAGTCATCCCCGCTCTGGCAGATTTCCTAAGAAAAAATCCCGCCGTACACATTCACTTTCAATCACACGAGATCGCGGATTTGCCCAAAGCTCTTTCCACCATCAGTGCCGACGCAATTATCATGGACTATCAATGGAACAAAAAGGGCATTACTGAAACCGTCTTAGGGTATGAAGAATTCGTGGCTATCGAAAGCGCCAGCTACGAAACACCGACGGACGTGTATTTGGATCACAGCCCCAGCGATAACGCGACAGAGGAGTTTTTTAAAAACCAGCCACGCGCACCGAAAAAAATCCGTCGTTCTTTTATGGGTGATGTTTATGGAATTATCGACGGCGTTGAAAAAGGCTTGGGTCGCGCCATCATGAGCCGTCATCTTATTCAAAACCATAAGCACATACGCGTCCTGACCGGATACAACAAGTACAAACGCCCCATCACTTTGCATTATTTTGAACAGCCTTATTATTCAAAGCTGGCCCAAAGAATTTTCGCCGAATTAGAAAAAAACATCAAATTAGGTTAAGGGAATGGGTGGTCGCTTTAAAACAAAAGCCCCGCTCTTGTGCGGGGCTTTTTGTGTACCGAAAGTCGACGAAAAGAAGCTGGTACCTAGAGGTACCTAGAAATATTTTTTACGTTGGGATGATGGCAAGATCTTTAGCATGTCGCGGTACTTGGCGACTGTGCGGCGGGCGATCTGAATGCCTTCGACTTTTAAAAGATCCACGATCTTTTGGTCTGAAAGTGGATTTTTTGGATCTTCTTTACCGACCAAATCTTTGATTTTAATTTTCACCGACTCACTGGCTAACGACTCACCATCTGATGAACTGATACCAGAGTTGAAGAAGTATTTAAGCTCGTAAATACCTTGCGGGGTATGCACGTACTTCGCCGTGGTGACACGGGAAACCGTGGATTCATGCATGCCGATGTCGTTGGCGATATCTCTCAAAACCATTGGTTTTAAGAACTCCGAACCCTTTTCAAAGAAGTCACGTTGGTGCTTCACAATGGATTCAGCAACCTTGTAAATAGTACGTTGACGTTGATGGATGGATTTAATCAACCAAACCGCCGAACGCAGCTTTTCTTGGATATAATCTTGCGTTTTATCGCCCGTGGTTTTGCCGCCCTTAAGCATGTTTTTATAGAAGTTTGAAATCTTCAAACGCGGCAAACCATCTTCGTTTAATGAAACGACATAATCGTCGCCCACTTTATAAACGTAAACATCCGGGGTTACATAGTGTGTGTCGCTGCTAACAAAAGCGCGGCCTGGTTTCGGATCCATGGCATAAATGATTTTACACATCTCCACCACGTCTTCGACGTCACGGCCCAAAGCCTTTGCGATGGCTTCGTAGTTTTTCTTTTCTAGATCTTTTAAGTGATTGTTAATCAAGTTAACAAGATCGTGCGTGTCTTCTTCTAAGTGTTTGGCCTGAACCAAAAGACATTCTTTAAGGTCACGTGCGCCCACGCCGGGTGGATCAAATTCGTGAATCAAAGTCAGCGTGTCTTCTAAAAGACCTAGGTCAATTTTTTCTTCTTCGGCAATTTGCTCAAGCGGAACTTTGATATAGCCATCATCGTCTATCGCGCCGATAAGCGCATCGGCGGCGCGCTCTTCTTCTTCCGAAAAGCCGTTCATTTTAACTTGCCAATAAAGGTGATCCGCCAAAGTTTGAGACGCCGTGATGACGTTCTCATAATTCATGATCTCTTCCGAACCGGCCATTCCAGATTGCGGAGGTTTCTGATTGGCTTCGATGTAGGATTCCCACTCGAATTCGTCTTGTTTTTGCGGATCTTGAGAGATTTGGTCGTTGCTAGTTTCACCGCCCGCTTCAACTTCGGTGGCGGCTTCTTTGGTACGTTGAAGATCTTCTTCTTTTAATTGTTCGGCTTCTTCTAGGATAGGATTTTCTTCAAGTTCAGAGCGAACAGCGGACTCTAATTCCATGCGCGACATCTGCAAAAGCTTGATTGCTTGTTGCAACTGAGGCGTGATGACCAGAGATTGACTCAGGTTCATCGATTGTCGAAGAGCCATACGTATCCTTACTAAGCTTTATAGCTTAAAGTTTTCCCCAAGATAGAACTTGCGGGCGATCTCAGAATTTGCGATTTCATCAGAACTTCCGCTAACCTGGATCTTCCCATCCTTCAGTATATAAGCATAATCGCAAATGCCTAAAGTCTCACGCACGTTGTGATCGGTAATCAAAACTCCTATACCTTTGGCCTTAAGTTCACGAATGATACCTTGAATATCACCCACCGCAATCGGGTCAATACCGGCAAAGGGTTCATCTAATAGCAAGAACTTAGGTTCGCCGGCCAAGGCACGCGCGATTTCAACACGACGGCGCTCACCTCCAGAAAGGGCATAACCATAGCTGTCGCGAATATGTCCGATATGGAAGTCACCAATCAGCTGCTCTAAACGCTCGGCCCGCTCTGCACCTGAATAGCCATGCGCTTCTAAAGCGACGATGATATTTTCAGAAACCGTCAGCTTACGAAATATACTTGGCTCTTGGGCTAAATAACTTAAACCCTCGCGCGCACGACGATACATCGGTTCTTGAGAGATATTCGTTTCATCAATATTGATCGTTCCGGAATCGGGCTGAACTAGACCCACCACCATATAAAACGAAGTGGTCTTACCTGCTCCGTTAGGACCTAAAAGTCCGACAACTTGTCCTGACTCTACAGAAAAAGAAGCGCCATCAACGACTTTACGTTTTTTGAAAGTTTTGGAAATTTCTTTGATGGTGAGCATGCTCATTGTTCTTTATTCTCCACTCGGGCTCGGACACGTTCCACTTTAACTTTTTTTCCGCCTTCAAGGAAGATGATTTCTTCACCTACAAGTTCATCATTATTCTGAATCACTTTGGGTCGACCTTGAAAAACATATCGGTCGGCCAGCAGGTCTAAATTCACTCTGTCGGAAGTCGCAAATTTGTCCACATCACTGACCTTAACGCCTCCGCGCACTTCCACAGAACTTAAAAACTTTGCACCCTTGTTATAAACGAAGGACGCCTCAGGTCCTTCCAGGCGCATATTGTCATAATTCATGCGCACGGCGCCGAAAAATTTGGCTTCATTATTCTTGCCGCTAAACTCCGCCCCATCAGCCGCGATCTGAAATTTCTTTCCCTCTTTGTGGGGCTTTTCGGCCGTGACTTTTTCTTGAATCACCATCTTGGATTGATCCACAAAAACTTTCATCTTACGCCCCTTTAATTCCATACCCCCCATGGAGCCCTCAGGAGGTCCACGCATTTCGACTTGCTCGGGACTTTCAATAATTCTGCTTTTGGTATTGTAGTAAATCGACGGTGTTTTAAAAAGATAGCCGTTTTCAGAGCGGGTCACGACATTTCCCACCACGCTAATATTCCGGGTGGCAGAATCAATAGTTCCTGTATCCCCCGTGACGGTGAATTCGACTTTCTCTTTGTTATAAAAAAGAACGCGCACCTGATGAAGCTTCCAGTTTCCCGCGCCTTGACTGCCCTCGGCGGCTTTCGAGAATAATTCCCAATCGCGCGTTCCTTGTTGGCTTTCAACCAAATGGACGCCACCCATTTTTTGGTCAGCGACCGAGTTGATTTCATCGGGTTTTTCCCCGCGCTTCACTCGTTCTTCTTTTTCTTTAAGAGTTTTATTTTGAGCTTCAACCCGGGCTCGGACCTCAGCTTCATCTTCGTGTTCTAAGCGCGAGGGAAATACGATAAGAATTTCCACAAACAGAAGGCCTAATAACGTAATGAAGATGATATTTTTAAATTTGCCCATCAAGGTCCCAGTTTCTAACGAATCCTGGGACTATGGTAGAAGTTTTTTACTGAGAAGTCGACTCGGTGGGCAGTTTAGTCACCGCGAAATTGATTTCGCCTGCACCGGCTTCTGTCACCGTGAATAGAACTTTTTTGATCGTTAAGAAATCCACATCTTTATCGGCTTGGATTGTAACCTTACTCCATTGATTTGGATCTTCTTCGTTTTCACCACGCGTCGCTTCGACGGCGTCCCGAATACGGTTCTGAAGCTTGCTTTCTTGTTCTGCTTTTTTCTTTTGCAGGGCTTCAGCCAGTTGATCCTTCAGACGCTGAATATTCCAATCTTCGGCCGCTTGAACTTCTTCAAACGTCGCTACTTGGTCTTTATCCAACAGAACTTCTTTATTAGAAATCGTGACAACATGAGATGGTTTTAATTCTCTCACACTGCTTGCTTGCGGCAGAACAACTTCCTTAGGAATATACAAAATTTCCCCTGTAGAATTGTAGTTCTGCAAAAGGAAGATCACGAGAACCGTAAACATGTCGACCATGGCTGTCAAAGACAGTAAAGCCGTGACGTCACGTTTCCCTTTTCGTTTGGATAAAATATTGTGATAACGATGTCTTTCACCAGGTCTAAAGATGGCCATTAGATCGGCCCTCCCGTCGCCACAGAAACTGCCGTGAATCCTGAAGATAAGCAATTATCCATGGCTTTGATAAGCTGTTCGTAAGGAATGACGTCGGCCACCGTAAGAATGGCGTCCACTTTTTCCGGGTACAATTGTTTGACTCGTTGAAGCTGGGCTACTAAACCCGCGTCATCAAATTGGTCGTTCAATTTCGGAAGACTGATGATTTGTCTCCCAACAGTTAAGACATATCCACCTTCCTTCACATCCACTTTTAACACCACGTCGGCGTTAGGTGGAGGTGTAGGAGCCGGTTGCGTTTCCGACTTCTTCCCGTAAAGTGAACTGCCAATTTGAATCATCGACACTTGGGTCCAAACAGCAGTGATCAGAAGGAACGTAATAAGAACGGACATCAAATCGATGACCGGTACGAGATTTAACTCGACATTCTTTTTCCGACCGCTGGAATCACCACTATCTATGTGAGCCATTTTAACCTACTCTTTAATTTTTTCTCTGTTCGCAACGACTAGATTTAACAAGCTCATGCTTGTTTCGATCACTTCGTTTTCTGTTTTTTGGATCTTATGTTGGAACAAACCGTAAGCCACGATGGATACGATCGCCACGAAAAGACCGAAAGCCGTACAATTCAAGGCATGCGAGATACCTTTTGAAAGTTCCAATGCTTTTGTTGCTGGATCGGCGGCTGCCACCGCGCGGAATGAACCGATCATACCGATGATCGTTCCTAATAGACCCGCAAGAACCGCGATATTACCGAAAACCGCCAAGAAAGAAGTCCAACCTTCTACCTTTGGCATTTCGCGCATTACGGCCGCATCCATCGCCACTTGAACTTCTTCGTCCGGGCGTTTGTTCATTGCTTGCACCAATCCAGATTTTACCACGTTCGTCAACGGAGCGGGACGAGCATCGCAATAAGAAATAGCTTGGCGAAGATCGCCCGCTACGACCATGCGGAATACTTGGTCAGTGAATTCTTTTTTATCCACTGAAAGGTTTTTAAATTTCATCATGCGCTCGATGATCAAGAAAATCGCCAAAACCGCGATAACCGCGATGATGTACATGACGAATCCGCCTTCAGCGAACGCACGCTGAATCATATTCATGTTGTCGCCCGTGGCGACGGCTGTTGCTGCTACTGTTGGGTTCACGAAAACTCCTCCTTAAAGGGCTTTAATAACTTTCTTAAAAACTAATTCGATTGATTCAATACAAATGGATACGCTTCAACCACGGCCGTTAAACCTGGTGGCGGATCCGGGAACGTCCAACTTGCCAAACGATCGCGGATACAGTTTTCAACTTGGGTGTTACCTAAGTTTGAACTTTTCACTTTCACGTTTTTAGCGACACCGTTAGTAACGATTTCCCATCCTAAAACAATTTTACCTTCAAGCTTACGACCTTTTTCCAAAGTATTCAGCACGCGTTCGTAACAGCTTTTTACTTCGTGAAGTTTCGCGCGAATCACACGACGAATAGCTTCTTTATCGATCGTTCCATCAAAGGACTCTTCAAATCCGCCGCCTTCAATCGCGACCGTCGATTTGCTTCCAAATCCATCAGCCGCACCGTAAGCAGATTGACCTGACCCACGACCTTTTGTTCCAACACCCGCGATACCTTGAGTGGCTGTACCTTTACCGCCCGCTCCCGCGTCTTTGAACTTAGAACCTAAGTCATCACCAGCACGATTTTCGTTAAAGCCTGATGTCCCCGTCGCTTTATCGGCCATGCCCAGAACCTCACCGGCACCGGTATAGGCTTTATCGATATTCGCACGTGCGCCACCGCCACCGAAGGCGCTGAATAAGCCGACTTTAGATAAATCTTTATTCGAAGAAGCGGCATTAGCACCTGCAGTTTCCCCGGTTTTGATCGCGCCTCCTTGACGAGTGGAGGTGAATTTCTTCGTACGATCTTTCGCATTTGGTTTTGGTGCCACTTCACTAGCACGGGCCGCCACTTGCGTTTTTGTTTCGGTCTTAACGTTAGGACCTTTTTTCTGGGCTTCCTGCGTCTTATCCGCCACGACTACTTTTTTAGGCGTCGGCGACGGCGTTGGCGGAGGAGGCGTCGGTGTCGGAGTGGGCGCCGGCGGAGTTGGTGGAGGCGGTGTTGGCACCGGAGTATTTTGTACCGGCGGCTTGTTGAACACTACTTGCGCAATACGCTGAACGTCCTCTTGCTTATTTTCTTGCCAATCTTTCGGTGTCGTCGCCGAAATATAAAGTGCTAGTAATGACACCATCACGATGGCAATCACTACACCCATCATTTCTGAACCCGAAAGCATCAACGGTGGCAACATTGGCACCACCGGTGCTGGTGGAACGTAACGCAAATAAAGCGTGATATTTCCGCCCGGCAGGTTAATGCACAACATATCCCCTTGATCGATACGGATATTCCAACCCACGTTACCACGCTGAGCTTTGCCCGAGCGAGCCATATCGTCGATGGATTGTTCCGTATTACCTGTCATCATGACCACGTCCATTTCTGTCGACGTGCTCACTTTCACTCCTGCAGTTAAATCTAGCAGTGGGAAGTTTTTAGGGACTAATCCATGTGGAATGGAAATATCATCTTCCGCGCCGCCATTGATACGAACGGTCTTTTTACCACTGCGATAGTGATAAGTGGTCAAAACGCGTTCTTTCCACGCAACGATCACCTCTAAAGTGGCGCCTTTGCCTGGTTTTAAATAGCGCTTCAAGTCTTGCACTTCACTTGGAGGTGCGAAAGTTTTGACTTTCTTTTGTTTCTTGAAAGACCCACGTTCTGCGCGAATTTCGGGACGAACCGGAGCCTTCGCAATGACGGGCTTTTCTTCAATCTTCGGAATCTCTGCCGGAACCGCCACTGGAACGGGAACGACTTTGATTTCTTCCACTTTCACTGTTGCCGGAGGAGGCATCGGAACAGATGCTGGTGGTTTCACCGGCTCTTCGTATTCTACGAACACCGATTCGGAGGGTGCAGGCGGTGGCGTTGGTGTCGCCACCGGAGTTGGCGCTGGAGCCGGAGCTTCTGCACCCGTTGCCGCTGGCGTCGTGATAGCAGCCGCAGCGACTGTGGGAACTACTTTCGGTTTAGGTACGCCGACAAAGAATACGATTTTAAAAGGTCCGACATTGATTTCGTCGCCTGAAGAAATCATTTCGTCCAAGACAGCTTGACCATTTTTGAATGTGCCGGAAGAAGACCCCAAGTCACACACATAGTAACCATTGTCTCGCAATTCCACCAAACAGTGAATCGGCGACACTTGGTCGGAATCAAGATCCAAGTGAACTTCCGCATTATGTCCGATCACGATTTGATCTTGATCGAATTGCTTGACGCCCACCAATTGGTTGTTTTTGAAAATTCTAAAAATTAACGGCGATCTCAATTAGCACCCCGGACTCGTTGAATATCTTCTGCTGTTCGTCTCTGCTCGGGTAAAAAATTTTCTCTTAATTTAATCAAACGCTTGTAGTTGAAGTTCTTCTTCTGAAAAAGATAGAAGAGCTCAGGCTTTTGCGTGCCCCCTTCAACCAACTCATCTTCGAAATTCAGCACGGCTTTTCGCTGTGTCGTCGTATTTTTTGTAGTTGTCGTGGTGGTGGTCGTACGAGTCGACTGTGCATAGCTCTGCCCCAAAGCACAGAACATGACACTCAACATTGTCAGGAATTTTACAAATCGCAACATAGACCTCATCCTTGCCTACCTATTTTATCCCAGCTTTCGCCTTATTTTCCAAAGCAATTATTCTATTACGGGTGTCCGCAGGCCCACCTACAAACTTTAGTCTGTTAATCTGCTCTAATCCCTCTTGAAATTTACCCATATGATCAATCAAGAGTGTTGCATAATTATATAATGCAGCCGAATTGTTCGACTCTTCCTTTAAAACAGCCTCATACATATCTTTCGCTTTATCGAATTTTTGCTGAGCCGTTAGCACGATCGCATAGTTATTTAAAAAACGAGGATCCCGGACGCCCCGCTTGTAAGCCGTCTCACAGACCACGCCCGCTTTGTTATAGTCTTTTTCTTGCGTGTAAATCGCCGCTAGGTTGGCGGCCGCGATACCGTCACCATTATTGATCTCTAATGCCTTACGGAATGATTTGATCGCTTCGCGACGCTCGTTTTCTGAAAGCTGCACAATCCCCATATTCGAATGAAGTTCGGACATACGAGCATTGGCCGCAATACCTTTGTTCAAAAGATATCGACTTAAATCATGACGACCTTTTTTAAAGTGATACATCGCCAAAGCATTCAAAGCCCGGCCATCATTTGGGGACTGCGATAAAATCTGAGTCGCGGTTTGATAGATTTTCTCATCACTTTGGGACTTAATCGCGTCATTAAGGCCCGCATACTGAGATGGCGCCATCGGTGTCGCTGGACGGACCGGTTCTTCCGCCTTGGACGCCTTAGCTGGAGTGGCCTTTTCTTCACGAACTTCGCCACTCACCTCAGGGGCTGGAGCCGAATCGACCTCCTCTGACGAGTCCTTCACTGGACTTGAAGAACATCCTGCCAATACTAAAAGGGAAAGAATAATAAACTTTTTCATTATTGACCCATCCAATTCACCGCGCGCATATCCGTCGCCACTTCGCCGCCATTATAATACGTCTTCGGATCGACTTGGCTCATGTACTGGTAAGCCTCGCGATAAGCATTGTTGTAAACTTCGAGTTCTAATCCTCGATCCACCGCCAACTTGTAACTTTCCCGGACTTTGGTATTGAATGGCTCGGCGAATTTTTCGACACCCGCTTTATACTGTTTTGTTTCTTCTGCGTTTAAGCCTGGAGGCAATGGCGCATTGATGATGGCCTGAGCCATGTTTAAGTTCGCTTCCGCCAAAACCGCCAAAGAGCTTACGATTTCTTCGCCACTGTCGTATTTAATGACATCAGCAAGTTCGCTCGCAAGTTTCGTCAACAGAGCCACTTTTTTGTCGGCGGCCGCTTTTTGCTTGTTCGGATCTTTCGGGAAGGTCACGGCTTTCATTTCCCTAAAGACTTCTAAAGCCTCTTGGAAACGGATTTTAGCCGCGTAAGAAGCGCCCACACCTTTTTTGTTTGGAGCAAACCGACGTTGAATTTGCATCGTCTTTTGACCCCATTCTTTTGAACGGGTGATTGCATTTTGTTTTTTGGAAAGTTCGTGAACCCAGTAAGCACTTTCTACGACTTTCTCTTGATCTCGTCCGCCACCCTCAACATATTCCATGTAACGTCCCACCGCAGCGGCTGTTTGACCAGCTTTGCGATGAATTGTCGCCATGGCATAGATGATCTCAGCATTTTCAGACTTTTTCTTATTCACTTTCATGAACTCGTTATAAGTGCGAATGGCTTCTTCAGAACGACCTAAAACTTCATACAATACCGCCGCATTAAAGATCATGTTCGGCGATAGAGGATCGGTTGGATTTTCTTGGGCCACTTGGCGATATAATTTCGCCGCTTCCTCAAATCTGGCAGAGTCTTGGTATTGTTTTGCCAAAAGACGCTGAGTTCTGGTTTTAAACTGGGCCGCCGAAGGGCTTTTAGAGTTAAGAACTTCTTGATAAGCTCCGATGGCTTGCAAATTCATCCCCGCCCGCTCATAGTTGACCCCGGCATTAAAGAGGGCCGTGACAGCCAGTTCTGATTTCGGATTTTGTTTCGCAAAGGATTCAAATGCCTGGCCGCTCTCTCCGTATTTCTTGGCAACCTCGAGATCTTGACCACGTTTAAACGATGCTTTTTCTAAGACACCGCGAATATCGGAACCGGCTTTAGAAGAGGCGATCGATGGAACAGTTAAAAGTTCCGCACCGACTTTTTCTAAGCCCGCATAGTCTTTTCTTAAGTTATAAATATCCAAAAGAAGATTGGCTGAATATTCCGCATATTTCGTGTTGGGATTTTTCTGGACGATGTCTTTGAATGACTTTGTTGCCTCATCAAAGTGATTGCTTTGATAGTACAAGCGACCAATACGGAATTTGATTTCCACTGACTTTTCAGAGTTAGGGAATTTTTCAACGTACCAGTTTCCGGCCTTAATAAATTTATCCACACGCGGCTCTAATGGAACCGGGTCTAAGCTTTGACCAATACGCTTTTGCATTTCTTGGTCTGTCGGGATGCTACGCTCAACAGAGAGGATTAAGTTTTGCGCGGCTTTGCTGTAAAACTTGCTTTGCGGGGCATTATCAACCACCCATTTATATTGAGCTGAGGCCTCGTCGTATTTACCCATATCGTAAAGCAACTCACCATAATAAAAGTGCATGTCGCCCGCGGCCGCTGAATCTGGGAATTCTTTTAAGTAAAGGTTGTAGGCATCACTGGTGTTAGCTTGCACTGAAGGTGAACGAGAGTTCTGAGCCGTTTGATGCTGTTGCAATACGTAGTTACGCAAAGTTGTTTCGCGCAATTTGTACGAGTTTTCAATCAGCTCTTTATTGTTTTTATTTTGCGCATACCAAGCACTGCTTTGATTGTAATCTTTAATCCAGCTGTAAAGCTCAGCTTTAAAGCGTGTGGTGTTTTTAGCGTAATAAAAGTTCTGGACGATTTGGTATTGGAACTCAAATGACTTGGGTGATGTGGGATTTTGCGCAATAAGGACTTTAAAGACCTCGCGAGAAGCCTCTTTATCCCCCCGGCTTGAATACTGATAAGCCAATCTTTCAAGATAAGGGCTAACATCCCCACCGATAAGGTTCTTGAAGTATCCATAAGCTTTCGTCGGATCGCCACCTTCGGCATAAAAAACGACGATATCACGTTGGGCTTCACCCTCAAGACGATTGCGATTCACACGTTTTTGTCCTGCTTCTGCAGCGGCCGCGTCAGCTTTACCCGTTTTGATGATGTACTCTAAGTAATTCATTGCTTGCTGAACTTTGTTTAAACGGAATAAGCACCATGCCCCTTTATACAAAGCAAAAGTGTGCAAACGGTGTTTCTTTTCTTTAATCAGATGCGAATACTCTTTATAAGCCTCAGACCATCTTTCGTTTTCAAAGTAATATTCCGCTAAGGCAAAATGGGCTTCGCCGACAAACGGTGAATTGGGATAACCACGAGTGAGTTTTTCATAATACTCTGCCCCCCGTCGGACATCGCCCAATTCAAAGTAGTTGTAACCCAAGAAGAATAGCGCTTGAGGCATTTTTTCATCTTTAGGGAAGTCGCGTTGGAACCACTCATATAATTGGACCGCTTTACGGTTGTATTCACGGGCCTCTTTGTCATCCATTTTAGGTTTTACTTTAGATTTACCTGTTTGAAAGGCGCGCAGTCTTGCATCGTAATCGTCTTGCTTACGACCGTCGACGATCCCCGCTTTTTCCACGTAAAGCTCTGCCAAGCGCAACCACAATTCACCCCGATTTGGGCTGGTTTTAAACTTTTGCGTCAGTTTATAAAGCTCACGAATCTGCTGATCCAAGATGCGTTCGTATTCTGCTGCACGGTTGCCTTTTTCTTTTTGCATGAATTCAGAAGAACGCGGTGGCTTAACGGAATCCAAATTCACCTGTTTCACTTCTTCTTTAAAACCTAAATTTGAAGACGGCAAAGAAGTGTCCGCTTTTGTTCCTTGAGCCTGTACACCCCCGCCACGACTGCGATCATTGGCTTGCGACAAGTATTCCCCGACCGTTTGTTTTTTTACGGTGGTGGTTTTGGATGTTCTGGTACGCGATTGCGCGAACGCAGATTGCGTAGCAACCGAGGCTACAAGGGTCAGCAGAAGGGAAATACGGTGGCTTCTTTTCATAGTCTATTGCTCACAACTTTGCTTACCAAGGTAATGGTAGTTGCCGACTTCATCGAGCCAGAACTCTCCTTGGAATGGGTAGTATTCGTAACCGTTTTGGATATAGAATTCGCGATCAATTTTATCGTCAATTTGCGTTTCACCTAAATCACGACCCGCCAATTTTTTCTTCATGCTTTCTTTACGGCCGTTAATCATTTCATAACGGATAAAGCCGGCTTGTTCATAAAGATCACGAAGCTCAACACGCATATTTTGTAAATGCGCTTTTACCATGTCACCCACCGCAAATTTGGCGTTACGACTGCGATTAGCTAAAATTTTGGTCGCATATTGGCCTAATGCCGAAGCTTTAAATGCACGGTTGCTATCTACACGGGCACGCTCTTGCGCTAAACGGTCGATATAGTTCATCGCACGTTTCACATCTCCTTCATCCAAAACATTGCGCAAGACGATGTACGGAAGGCGAAGATTTGCAGAACGGTCGGTGGTTTTAATCATTTGAGCTTTTTCAACTTCGGCATAGAATGCACTCGCCTCGTTGGTCGATTTTAGGAAATCGCCAATTTTAGACCGTACCGGGCCATAGGTCTTTTCAAAAAGACTTAAGACCTTTTCCATCTCGTCGTATTTACAGATATAAAGGTAAACAATGGCACGCAGAAGTAAACCCTCCGGCATATAAAAGTCTTCATAATATGCCGAGTGGAGAGTTTGAAAATTACTTAATGCCGAACGGAAGCGGGCCGCGCGGAACATCGCCCAGCTTTGCTCAAAAACCGCATCATGCCACATCAAAGTATCGCGTGGAATTTGCGAATACACTTCGATAGCTTGATCCCAATCTTGTTTTTGGTAATATGACCGAGCCAAACCTAATTGAGCGGCAACTTTGTTAGTGTCCGTCACCGGGGCGCGCCCTCGAGCTTCGATCATGCGCGTGTAAGTGCCGATCGCCAGGCCCGGTTGGTTGGCTTCAAGTTCTGCCAAACCCTTATTGAACTGAGCTTGGAAGTAGGTGCTGCTACCGGAATGAACGCGCGAGAAAAGTTCCGAAGCTTTTGCGTATTCATGATTTCTCATACGGATTTCACCCATACGGAAATGAATCATGTCCTTTAAAGCCGCCGGAAAATCATTTAAGTCCACGCGCGAGATCGCATAGTTTAAGATTGTGTCATCACCCAAGGTATCGGCCACCACCGAAAGCTTTTCGATCGCCAGTTTTGAATATTTGGGATGTTTGCTGCGAATCACATCCACGAACTGGAAGGCTGCTGTTTGGTAAAGTTTTAATTCCACCAACATAGTTCCCAGAATGTATTTGATTTGTGGGCGCTCGGCTGCAAGTTCCGGACGACGACCTAAACTGAATAAAGCATTGGCCGCATTTTCATACTGACCACTTTGGGCCATACGAAGCGCATCGCTCAATTGCCCCTTCATCGCTCCTTCACGTGAACTTCCTTGGAAATACGGCGTCGCCGCTTTCTTAGCAGGTGTCGTGACAGTTCTTTTGCGCGTCCGTTGCGCCGAACTTGTTACAGGGACGATAAAACTTGCGATAATTAAGAATGATATAACTTTTTTCATCGGTAACTAGCCTCCGGGAAGAACCAGCTCATTCCTACAGTGAGGAAAAGATTGTTGAAGGTCGAGTCACTATTATCAATGCCCTTAGCCGTGAACAGATTCCAGCTGAAATCCCAGCGAAATGCATACGATTTAGAAATTGCAAAAATCTGCCCAGTGGCTAAATGCAAGGTCCCAGGATTTTCGCCAGACTGGGTATTTGTCGTTCCGTAACCCGCAGAAAAATAAAGATCAAACGGAACGATCTTTTCGTTAAACCACGCCATTTTTCCGTAAATTGGAATGTACATCAAATCCAAACCCATATAGGACTTGGCATAGACTAGATTTTCTGTTGCGACCCCTTGCGTGGATTTTAAATCTTCGGTCACGGAACGAGTCGACGTAGAGAGAGCGAAATAATTCAGCTCCACGCCCCATTTTTCACTCAGGAAATAGCTGGCTTTCGCCACACCCCCGTAAGTCATATAAAACGGATCATTGGTCACCATTGTGAAACCACCAAACAACTGGAACCGTCCCGTTTTTGGCAGGTAACGTCTTTGAATGACGCTGACTTCTTGAAACGGCGAAAGACCGGTTAAACCTGAAAAATCAGATAATGTATTATCCGAAGATCGGGTTTCAGAAAAACTTTCGGTCGCATTTGCGGGAGCCGCCTTGGGCGCCTCACGATCAATTTCCATTTCAATAATATTCAGCTCTTCGTTATCACCCGTTTGCGCCAACACCGTCAGTGGAGTCGCTAGGGCTAAGAGCAGAATCAGGGCTGGTTTTAATTTCATCATCATCTGTCAGCTCCTAAAACAAGTAAGATAAGCCCACATCAAGCGTGGTCGATGTTGCGAATTTATCTTCGAATTGATCGTAACTTGGTACCGGATCGCCCTCTTTCATACGATTTGGCAAGAAAGGAACCGGCGCTTGATTGGCGTAAATACGGAAATCAGCGCGCAACGACCAATTTTTAGAGAAATAAAATTTTTGTCCGATCCCCAGAGCTACGGCCGGATAAGTCTTGTGAACGTATTTAATAATCCCGCCGGAAGCCGAACCATAAAGAATCGTGTTTAGCACCCATGATTTCGTCACACTCATTTTGCCGTAAAAGGCCTTGAGATTGTAATCAAGCATCGCCGTCAACTCAGGGGCCGGGGCGCGATCAAACTTTAAATTGTATTGGGAATCCAATTGATTGGCGTAACTAGAAAGACCGGAAAAGTTTTTTGCCAATAGCAAACCCCAAGCACTTGATTCATTGGGATTATAATAAATACCCACGCCGAGTTTACTGACATTGGCAATAGCTTCTGTCATCGCATAACCGTAAAACACATTCGCATCAAAGCGTTTCTCTGTGACAACGCTGCGGTTTTTTACACTCACCGGTTTATCAAAAATCGGCAATACTGATTCTCGAGCTAGCTCGTCCGTCGGAAGATCTACCGCCTCAGCCGCAAAGGCTGTCTTATGCAGAATCAATGCTGCAACAATAATTAAGACGGCTTTAAGACCATTTTTAAACATGCAAACCTACCTAGAGGAAAATGCCCCATATTTATAGATATAATCACACACTTCACGAACAGCCCCGCAACCACCTGGTCGACGTGTGACGTACTCTGCTACTTCTAAAACTTCATCAACGGCTTCTGGCACCGTGGCACCAAAGGCCACTGTCTGCAGTAAAGGAATATCGAAGATGTCGTCACCGACATAAGCCATCTCATCTGGCTTTACTCCGGAATCCTTTTGCAGCTGTAAGAAAGAAGGCTCTTTGTCCAAAGCACCTTCGTAAAAAAATTGAATACCAAGAGATTTCACCCGCGCCCGAATGTCCTCAGCGCGACTGCCAGTGATAATCGCGATTTGATAACCGCCATCTATAAGGCGTTTTATGCCCACGCCATCTCGAATGGAAAAAAAACGTCGCCATTCTTTTCCATCAAACCATAGCCGTGTGTCAGTTAAAACGCCGTCGACGTCGAGCACCAACATCTTGATATTTTTCAATTTTGATACTTCTAATCCCACTGAATCATTGTGAAAAATAAAACTCTAGGCGGCAAGCGTAGTACCTTGATACAGGACTTTGGGATAAGAACAGCTCTAGACTAAAGACCTGTGAATTTGGAATGATCCTGATCTGCGGCCAACCATTCAATGAGGTGAGGTGGAAAATCCGGTGCCTTGAGATCAAGATCCAAAGCTTGCATTAATTCTTGTGGCGAAACCGCCCCGCCTTTTTTACTTAAAAATCGGGCACGAATCATCCCTAAAGCCATGACTTCATTGCCGCTAACAAATTTGTGTTCCATATAAAGATAACGATCATCCCAACTTATAAGACGTGTTCTTAATTCGAATTTTTTAAACAACCCTAAGGAGCGACGAAAACGAATCATCTCTGAAGCGACGACGGGATACCAATCACGAGCCGAAATCTTTTTTAACGCTTGGGCGCGGATCATATAGTCCATGCGTGCCAAATCCTGGAGCGACAAATAAACCCCATTGTTCATGTGCATGAGCACATCAAGATCAGTAGGTAACACCGTAAAAGGTGTCGAGCATTCACCTAAAACGTTCACTTCAGAACGAAAGCGCGAAAAAAGAAGAATACATAATAAGCGAAAGAACAAATTCATGGGGTCTCACCTCTGCTTTGACTTTCAAGTCTATTGACTCGCTCTTGCAGACGAAAGAGGTCTTGCTGTAAGTCACGAATTTTACCTTCAAGCTGTTCTTGGGTCTTACCTTGCGCCACCGTCGTCACTTTAGAAGCAGATCCATTGTCAGAAGCATGGGGCAAAAGATTTGCGCCAATTTCTGCTCGCTTCGCATTGATTTCTTCAAGCCGGCGAATGTCGTCTTCTTCCATAGACCCCGCGGAGCCCATAGTTGATGTAGCCGCATCGATATTTTTGCGTTCATGAAAACCATTACTCAGCTGTGCGAGCTCTTGCACGCTGGAGTAGGTTTTTTGCAGCTTTTCAAAATCCGGAGGGAATTGCCCTGTAATCACCGACAACGCGATGACCAGCATAACGATAGAGATAAACATACTGCGCAAAATCGAACCCAGAATTTTTGCAATGGTGGCCGTCATTAAATTTCCTGACAAATGTGAATTTGGTTTAGGATAGGCCCCCGCTTGAGAGTGTCAAGCATGGGGTGTTAGCTCTTGACCTCTTTTCAGGTAAAGTTCAATGTGGTTTCATGACTAACGAAGTACAAAAGAATATCGATTATGCTAAAAAATGGCTGAGCCATAACGTCTATCCTCTTTGGGGCGATATCGGGGTGGATAAGGTCAACGGTGGTTTTGTTGAAAGCCTTTCCTTTTCTGGAGAAGCCTTGCCACTTCCTCGCAGAGCTATGGTTCAGTGCCGTCAAATTTATTCATTCCTGACCGGAGCTAGACTTGGGTCGTGCCCCCCTAACTGGGCCCACCAACACGTGATCTTAGGCACAAAATATTTGGTAGATAAGTTCTCCCTGCCGTCAGGGGCCTTTCGCTATTCGATTGAAATCAATGGCACACCAAAAAACGACACTCCGGATTTGTACACTCAAGCTTTCGCCTTATTTGGCTTGGCTCAAGAGTATTCCATCACCAAAGATCCCAAAACCAAAGATCGCGCTATTCAGCTTTTAGATTATCTAAGACGTGAAAGGACTGTGCCAGGAGGCGGCTTTACTGAACTTGATGACCAGGGAAACAAATCTTATAAGTCAAATCCCCATATGCACATGTTCGAATCAGCGATCGCTTGGATGCAAATTGATCCAGATCCACGCTGGAAAGATTTAGGTCGCGAACTGATCACATTGTGCTTAGAAAAATTCATTGATCAAAAAACGGGCGTGATCGGAGAGTACTTTGACTCTTCGTGGAATCACAAGTTTGAAAATGGTCGATTTATTTTTGAACCGGGCCATCAATATGAATGGTCTTGGCTTATGTCTTTATATGAAGATTTAAGTGGTCAGGATCTAAAAGATATTCGCCATCGTATTTTCAACTTGGCGGAAAAATACGGCACATCTCCCCAAAGAAAAATTGCCTTTGATGAAGTTTGGAGTGATTGGACACCCAAAAAGATCTCTTCTCGTTTCTGGCCTCAGTGTGAGCGCATCAAAGCCGCAGTTCGTTTAGGAAATGAAGTTGTTAAAGAATTACAAGGCCCTTATGCCAAAGCCGCGGACGATGCCTTAGAAACTTTATTTAAGTTCTTTACGACTCCCACTCCGGGCATGTGGTACGACCAGCTTTCAGAGACAGACACCTTCAGTGGTGATTCTTCGAAATCAAGTTCGCTGTATCACATCGTGAATGCTCTCGAAGAATACATCATTCTTAGAGCAAAAATGGCGTAGGGGTTCCCTACGCCTAAGAAATTACTTCCAAGAAGCCTTTGCCAACATCATCGTGTGGTCTTGAATATCCTTTGGCCACGCGGTGATCAGTTTCTCAAATTTCTTGGCATCACCTGCATATAAAGCCCTTAAAGCCTCTTCGTAATCAGGCAGGTCACCGGCCATCACGGTCATAAACTTATAGGTCGCCTCTTGCGACATTCTGATTTGGTCTTTAGCTAAATTCTTTTTCTTAGCTTCTTCCACGAGCTTACGCAAAGTGACCGAAGCCCCACCAGGTTGACGAGCCAGCCATTCCCAATGATCCGGCAACAAGGTTACTTCTTTTGCGACGACACCTAATTTTGGGCGGCCGGGGCCCGACTTTTTTTCACCCTCTTGCGTATTTTCTAGCAACGCCTCTAAACGACGAGTGACATTTTCGGGGGTTCCACGAAAGTCGATTTCTATTTGATTGCTGGTTGAATCATCAAAAATCAGAACTTGTGCTTTAGCCTCTTTGGTCAAAAACTTTTTGACCCTGCTCGCCACTTCCAGGACATCCCCCGTGGCTATTTTTTTTGACTCGGCAAAGGCCGAATATGTTCTATCTATTTTCATTTTGCACCATGCGGTTAATCATATACATCATCACCAGAGTGAAAAGGGACAGTCCCACCATCACATAACCGATGGTTTCAAAGTGTCGAATCATACCATCAGCCTCTTGCACCACAATCAGGCCCGCGATGATAGATCCCAAGCCCCCCGCTAAAGACTGTAATGACGAACTGATGGACATAAAGGCCCCGCGATTAGCCGGTGTTGGAATTGCGGACATCAAAGCTTGCGAAGGAATCATGCGCGAGAAAATGCCCACGAACATCACCGTATTTACCAAGATCACCACGACCAGCGGAGTGACACCCAAATGGGTGTATACCATGACCATCACCATGCTCACTAAGGATCCAAAGATAAAGACGTTGAATTTTCCCAAGCTATCACTGGCTTTTCCGACCAACGGTCCGATCAGGATAGAAGCAATACCGGTAATCAAATAAATGATCGGCAACTGGTCTTGATGAATGCCTAAATTATTCACTGTAAACGCACTTGAAAAAGGCATGATCATAAATCCACCGATAGACAATAATGCCGTCGCCGCAAAGGCTAGCAAATACTTCGGCACTTGGATGGTATGAAGTAAATGTTGATAAGCTTTTTTATCGGTTTGCAACGCTAGATGTGCGTTAATGGGTTTCATGTATAAAACAATGAACACCCCCGCAATTAAACTAATCACCACGATCATCATAAACGGCATATGCCATCCCCAATGATTAGATAGATATAAACCGGCCGGCAATCCTAAGACCTGACTAGCAGCAAAAGCCGTTTGCAAAAAACCCATGACCCGTCCGCGTTGGTGCATCGGAAATAAATCCGTCAAGATCGCAAATACGATAGACCCAATCACGCCGCCAAAAAGACCGGTCACGATTCGCGCTCCTAATAAGAATTCATAATTGGGCGCAATACCGCATAAGAATGTTCCCAAGATAAAACCACCATAGAAAAACAAAAGCAGTTTCTTACGATCAAACCTGTCGGCAAATCCCGCCGTCAAAAATCCTGAAAGACCGGCGCTGATTGCATAGCCAGAGACCACGGCCCCGAACTGCATCGTCGTGACTTTAAGTGCGGGCATTAAGATAGCTCCTAAGGGAGACAAGATCATAAAGTCCAAAATAATCGTAAACTGCAAAAAGGCTAAGATCGCGATAATGAATTTTTGGTATCCGGTAAATCCGGTGCTGGGTGAAGGGATCGTTGCTTCCATAGGTGTTTCCTTTGCTTAAAGGTAATATTACCCGGGTATTATCCAAAGTCAATATCACCCGGGTAATATTCTGGACCTTTCTGGGCTTAATGCGACGACTTGCGCACGAGTGTAGAGTTTATGGACATTATAAGGCCTCCACACTGAATTTATTCCAATTTGAGACGGCATGAGATTTGGAATAAACCCCGTATTCGTCAAAGCGAGGGTTTGTCTATGAATTATAAATCTGGCCTGTTTTCAATGCTTAGTCTAGTGTGCCTATCCTCATTTGCTCACGCGGCACCGGTGGATCTTTACTGGCATAATAATGCAGGTTTTGTTTCCGCTTCAAAATGTCAGATCACATCGCTTAAAGAAATTCCTTTCTATATTTCTCAAGGAAAGAATGTTTCGTCTTTAGAAAAAACCGAGTTGCAAACACCTAAGGGTTCTCGCAAATCTTTTCTATTAAATAGATCTCTAGTTCGCATTTCAACAGAGGCGAAAACTCGCCCAGGATATAAATACGTCGACGTCATCGGCGTCTCTCAAACTCCCAAAGCGCAGACTAATAAGTGGTTTGCCGATCGCATGGACAATGGATATATCGCAGAATCTTCGCTTAAAAATCTGGAAGACTATGTCATTGAAATCAAATCTGGCGTCAGCGTCAAAGAAATCCCCGGGATAAAAATTCCAACCGTAGGTACGTTCTGGCAATTAGCGACCGAAAAAGACCAAGTACAATCCTTTACCTGCACGATTGATGGAAAAGCTAGAAACTTCATGATCTTTGAAGTCTTCACCGCAAACTCAAGCAACCCCGTCGCACGCGTGGGGGTCAATGCCGATCATACCGGAATTTTCCGCTCTATCTTAACTCACCTCCCATCAGAGGCGGATGTTGTTTTAGATTCTCGCATGGACCAAGCTCCTACGGGCAGCCGTCAATCTTTAGAAAGTGGCGTGGGCAGCTCTGGATCCGTGGCCGCGTCTCCGTTAGAAGTTACAAAAGCCGCCGCCGATGAAATCAAAGCGCAAAAAGAAGCCCAAGAAAAGCTTGTGAATAAGCCTTTCGCGGAAGGTTCAAAAACTCAGACCCCTCCTGCGGTGACCACTGAAAATAAACAAAGTGCGCAAGCCGCTGTCGACACGGCCCCCGTTCAAAAAGACGATGCCGCTGACGATGAAGAAACCGAAGATGAAGATTTGAAATTGATCAACAGCAAGCAAGAGCATGTTGTTTGTATTAATGAAGACACTTTGAATGTGCGCGATGAAAGCCTTGAGAAAGTTCTTTTCAAGGCCGAGAAAAACGAAACTGTTTTGCCATTTCAAAGCTGGGGCGCAGCTGATACGAAAAAGAAAGTTATTAATGGCAAGGAATACACTTTTGTTAAAATCCAATTCCCGGAAAAAGAAGGGGAAAACATTGGATGGCTGGCTCAAGATTACGTAAAACTTGAGGGCCAATGTTCTGTTGCTAAAAAGGCTGACGAAGACTCGTCCGCCACGCGCATGACACCCATTCCTAAAGGTCCAATCAAAAATATTAACGATGCGGCTTGTTGCGGTTTTCCGACAATAAAAAGACCGACTCAATCTTACTTGTCTGGCATGCGCCGCTTTAAAGCGGGTCGCAGTAAAGGGAAACGTCTGCACGCCGCGTGTGACTTATACCGCTATCATGGTGAAGCCGCCGTGTCGATTGCCGACGGTAAAGTGTCTCGTGGACTTTATTACTTCTATCAAAACACTTACGCTTTGGATGTTCAATATCCGGGTGGTTTTGTAGCTCGTTATGGCGAGTTGACCGGAAAAGCCGCTAAAGGTGTCTCAACCGGTGCGAAAGTCACTCGTGGTCAAGTGATGGGCTATATTGGAACAGTGAGTTCGAACTGCTGCCCGGCGATGCTTCATTTTGAATTGTATAGCGGTACCAAGAAAGGCGGCCTTTCTGCCCGAGGAAATAAATTTGGTCGCAGAAGTGATTTGATGGACCCAACCAAATATTTATTGAAGTGGGAAAAAAACCAATTCGGAACTTCTTATTAAGCTAAAGAGTCGTTATGAATAGAGCCCTAGTACCATTACTTATTGTTGCCGTTATTGCTCTGGGCCTTTGGGGTCGAGAGCAAATGAAGCGCTCACAAACACCCGCGACGACTTCAGACTTTCTTACCGGCCAGAGTGGCAACGGCTCGGCAACAGCAGGTGAAACCTCGGCTCAAGCTCAACCCCAAGGCCAAACTCAACAAGGTCCCCCATCAAAGCAGGCCGCAACAAACACGGTCAGCGATTCAAAAAGCAATGGAAATGCCAAAGCTTCATTAAGCAAAATGAGTTATTTTTTGTTAGATGCCGCTCGCGGAAATAAAAACTTTGAACGTATCGTTTCAGATTTAAAAAAGTCAGGACAAAATCCCGTCGTCACTCGGGACAGCAATCCGGCCAGCGGGGATATGTTTATCATCCGCACCCAAAGCCCCCTTCCCGGGACTCGTTATTTTCATGCGCAATATTTTACGGATGAAAATAACAAACCTTTCGTGCAACACATGTCTTTTGAATTTCAACCCGGCCCCACTTCGATGGCCGATGCGGTCCAAACGGCGATTCGCAATTTCGCTTTAGGTGAACCCACAGATCGCAAAGCCGATTTCGTGCAATGGGATCTAGATGAAGACTATGTATTATGGATTAAGCAAAAAGCAGCTAAGGATCTTAAAGATGATCCATTTAAAGCCTACGATCCTAAAACAGACGTCGGCACCATCCAAATGACCGTCGAATTAAAAATTCACGACGACGGCGATAAATCTCACTCTCACTAGTGACAAGACTTCATGGTGACGTCAGAATGATGTCATCATGAATAAACTTATTAAATCTTCAGATTATAAATCAATGCCATGGAAAAATGGCGAAGGCGTGACCAACGAAATTGAAATCTATCCCCCAAATTCAGATTTCTCGAAAAACGATTTCGATTTTCGCGTTAGCTCGGCTTTGGTTCGCGCACCTTCCGCATTTTCAAAGTTTCCGGGTTTTGATCGCATCTTGGCCGTTTGGCAAGGCGATGGCTTGGTAATCAATAATGTACGCTATGAACCCTTGCAGCCTTTTTCATTCGCGGGTGAGAAAGAAATTTTCAGCACCTCTGCCGGGGAAGTTGTCGATTTAGGAATCATTTATAATCGCGAAAAATACGTCGCTTATATGGATTTAGAAACATTTGCCGCCGATGTGACCGACACCTTGCAATTCGGTGAGGGGTGGTTTTATCTGTTTTGCTGCAAGGGCTCTTTAACTATTGATGATCAAAGTGTAGAAACCGGCGATACTTTTAAAGTAACGGGTTCTCGCGATATTCGTATTCGCGCTCGTTCGGCTTCGAAGTTGCTGATCATTTCCGTTAACAGAAGGAATTTAGAATGAAATTGAAGGCATCGGAATTTATTGTAAAACCTGGCCGAGAGGTTTCTTTAAAAAAAACCAAAACAGGGGTCAAGCCGTTATATAAAACGGACGCCGACGGCGACGAACTTTTAAAAGAGATTCAAAAAGATATCGCGGAACATCAGCAACGCCTTTATGCTCAATCGACATGGGCCGTTTTAATCGTATTGCAGGGAATGGACACCGCAGGAAAAGATGGTCTTATCAAGCATGTTCTTAAAGACGTCGATCCTCAAGGATGTTCGGTCACCAGCTTTAAAAAACCCTCCGGCGAAGAATTAAAGCACGATTTTTTATGGCGGACCCATACCCCCATGGCCGTGCGCGGAGAAATTAAAGTTTTCAATCGCTCTTATTATGAGGATGTCATCGTCCCTTACGTCATGCCCGAAATCTTAGATTCAAGCCGTCTGCCGGAAAAAATACGAACATCTAAAAACCTTTTAAAAGATCGCTGTGAAGATATCGTCAGTCATGAACGCTACCTGGCGAATCAAGGCATTTTAGTTATTAAAATCTTTTTGCATCTTTCAAAAAAAGAACAAAAAAATCGTCTTTTGGCTCGTTTTGATGACGCTAGCAAAAACTGGAAAGTCGAAGAAGCCGATATTACCGCGCGCGGATTATGGGATAAATATCAAAAGGCCTATGAGTTCTGCCTGTCTAAGACCAGTCACAAAGCAGCGCCTTGGTATATCATCCCCGCGGACGATAAACCCACGGCGCGCTTAATCGCTTCAAAAATTATCACCGAAAAAATGGCAGAGCTGAATTTAGATTTCCCTAAACTCAAATCTGCAGAAATTAAACATTTAAAGTCTTTACGAAAACGCTTAAAAGACTAGCGCACTTTCGCGCGCAAGAGATCTTGGACATGTAAAATACCCACGGGCTTGCGAGCCTGGGTGGCATCTTTATCCAAAACGAACAACATATTGATCTGGAACTGCTCCATGACAAAGAGTGCTTTTTCCGCCAACTCGTTAGCATCCACGGTGCGAGGGTTGGTGGTCATAAGATCTTTTGCAAAACCTGTCAGCGGATCATTGCTTTTTTCTAAGCGACGACGAATCTGACCGTCGGTGATCACTCCTACTAGGTCCCCTTTTTCGTCCACCACACCCGCAGCACCACGCACATCTTTGTGGGTCATAATTGAAAACACTTCGCGAATCGGCGTCTCAAGTTTCACCGTAGGTAAAGCGTCCCCCGTGTGCATGACATCTTTCACCAAAGTTAAAAGACGATAGCCCAAGCTGCCACCTGGATGGAAGATCGCAAAATCCTCCGAGCTGAATCCTTTTTCAGCCATGACGGCCATAGCTACAGCATCACCCATTGCCAGTGTGGCTGTGCTGCTTGCCGTAGGAGCTAAGCCCAAAGGACAAGCTTCTTCCGGAACATGTACATTTAAAACAGCTTGCGCCGATTTTGCTAAAGAAGACTCTGCCTTTCCCGTGATGGCCACCAAAGGCAAACCTTTGCGCGCGATAAACTTATAAAGCGCACCGAATTCGGGAACCTCACCGCCATAAGACAGCGCAATGATAAGGTCATCGTTTTCGATAACGCCCATGTCCCCATGAGAACTTTCCCCTGGATGTAAATAAACCGCCGGTGTTCCGGTAGAAGAAAATGTACTGGCAAGCTTACGCGCAATCTGTCCAGACTTTCCCATTCCCGTAAGGATGAGTTTGCCTTTACAAGCGGTAACCATTTTAACGACCTTTTCGAAGTCAGCACCGATGCGTTCACGCAAACCTAAGATGGCCTGCGCTTCGACTTCCAATACTTTCAAACCTTGCTCTATAATCTTGGACATTTATACCTCTAGAACTAAGTCTTGCTTCGGCGCGAACCCGAATGGGAACCCGCGATGCTCGCTTTAACAAAATGCACGAATAACGGATGGGGAGCCAGAGGTTTTGATTTGAACTCTGGATGGAATTGCACGCCCACGAACCATGGATGATCCGGAAGCTCGACAATTTCTACCAGATCACGTTCTTTACAAATTCCCGAAGCAATCATGCCGTTTTTTTCAAACAGTGCTTTATATTTATTATTATATTCAAAACGATGACGATGTCTTTCGGTGATCGCAGAAGCTTTATAAACCTGCTCTGCCCTGCTGCCCGAAACCAAGTTGCACGGATACGCACCTAAGCGCATCGTGCCGCCTTTGTTGACGATCCCACGTTGTTCAATCATGGAATCAATCACGAAATTACCATTGCGCTTTGCTTCGCCGGAAAATTCACGGCTGGTGGCATCTTTGATTCCACAGACGTTGCGTGCAAATTCAATCGCCGCTAGCTGCATACCAAAACAAATACCGAAAAACGGAATGCGTTTTTCACGCGCAAATTTAATCGCGGTGATTTTTCCTTCAACCCCACGAGTTCCAAATCCACCGGGGACCAGGATGCCATCCACTTTGCCTAACAGAGAGCTGACTGTTTTGTCCGTGATTTTTTCGGAATCGACATAGCTGATTTCCACCCGAGCATGGTTGGCCACGCCGCCATGAACCAACGACTCATGCACAGACTTATACGCTTCTTTTAATTCCACATATTTACCCACAAGAGCGATTTTCACCGTGTGAGTCGGGTTTTCTAAAACCTTCACCAGATTTTGCCACCCTTTTAGATTTGGCTTTCCAGGAGTCAATCCCAAACGCTGAACCATCAATTCATCTAATTTTTCTTTATGCAGGGCCAGCGGCACTTCATAAATAAAACGACTGTCTTGAGCGGCGATCACGTTTTCGGCTTTTACGGAACAGAAAAGACCGATTTTTGCTTTTAAATTATCATCGATATACTTTTCACTGCGGCAAACCAAGTAATCTGGTTGCAAACCGATTTCACGCAATTCTTTCACCGAGTGCTGCGTGGGCTTTGATTTTAACTCTCCCGCGGCCGCAATGTATGGCACATAAGTGACGTGCAAAAGAACGGAATTTTCTTGGCCCACGTCTAAACGCATTTGACGAATGGCTTCTAAAAATGGCTGACTCTCGATATCCCCGACAGTCCCACCAATTTCCACAAGGACAATTTCACTGCCCTGACCGGCTTCATAAATACGGGCTTTGATTTCTTCGGTGATATGCGGAATCACTTGAACGGTTCCACCTAAGTAATCCCCCCGACGCTCGCGCGCGATCACGGTGTCATAGATTTGGCCCGTTGAAACTGAATTTGAACGATTCATCAAAGCGGATGTGAAGCGTTCATAATGGCCTAAGTCTAAATCGGTTTCCGCACCGTCTTCAGTGACGTAAACTTCCCCGTGCTGAAATGGTGACATCGTGCCGGGATCCACGTTTAAGTACGGATCAAATTTCATAATAGTGACGCGATGTCCGCGAGCTTCTAAAAGAGCCCCCAAACTCGCCGCCGTTAGTCCCTTCCCGATAGAAGAAACAACCCCGCCGGTCACAAAAATAAATTTTTGCTTTAAGGCTTTTTTTGTCGACTTCGCTGTCGACAGCTTTTTCTTTACGACTTTTCTCTTTGCCATCATCTCCCCTGACTCAAGAGTTTTTCGAGTCTTGCCAAGTCCTCGGGAGTATCCACACCGAGACTGGCTTCCTTGACTCTAATCACTTTAATTTTTGCACCCAAATACAAAGCTCTGAGCTGCTCCAAACTTTCGGCATTTTCAATGAAAGCAGGCGGCGCCTCACAGAATTTTTTTAAAAACTTTTTCGAATAAGCATACATACCAATATGCTTTAAGCAGCCCTCGCGACTGCCCATTTTTTCCACCGTATTACGAGAATACGGAATCGCATAACGACTGAAATACAACGCCTCATCGTTATGGTTTAGCACGACCTTCACGGAATTTGGTGACTGCAATTCCTCATCACTGATGGGATGAGCTAGTGTCGCCATATCCATATTTGGTTCATCAATAAAAACTTGCGCCAAACGATCCACAAGCTCGCCCGTCACCAAAGGTTCATCACCTTGAATATTGACGACCACATCACAGTCTAGGCCTTGGATGGCCGCGTGAATACGATCACTGCCCGTTGGCAGTTCGCTCGCTGTCATGACGACTTTACCGCCCACATCCTCAACGGCTTTTTTAATTCTTTCATCATCAGTGGCGACGATCACATCGCTAAGAAGTTTGGATTTTTTTGCACCTTCTAAAGTCCATTGAATAAGTGGGCGGCCTTGAAGGGACACGAGTGGCTTCCCGGGAAAACGGGTTGAACCAAATCGCGCCGGAATCACGCCCAATATCTTCATTGCTTCACCCAATTTTCAAAAACATAACGTTCGATTTCATCTTGGCCGGTTTTTTTCAATGAGGACACCGGGAACACAGCACTAAGCCCCGAAACCTTTTTCATCTTCATCGCTGCCGACATCATCTGATTGCGAGACATCTTGTCTGCTTTAGTTAAAACGATAGCCAAAGGAAAGCCCCGTTCGTCCGAGAATTTTTTAAGCAGCTCTTCATCGGCAGTCCATTCACGGCGAATATCCATCACCAAAATCAAACCTACCAGATTTTCACGGGTCATCAGATATGCTTCAATCATTTCATGCCATTCTAAAACTTCAGAATGCGAACGCGACGCAAATCCGTACCCCGGCATATCCACCAAAACATAAGAGTCCGCCATGTTAAAGAAATTCAGCAAGCGAGTTTTCCCTGGCGTCGAACTGACCTTCGCCACCTTGTCGCGAGTCAGCGCATTGATGAAAGAAGATTTTCCAGCGTTAGATCGTCCGGCAATAGCCACTTCGGCCATTTTGTGCACGGGATAGTCTTTGGCCAGGACGGCGCTTTTCATAAATTGGATATACTTAGGCATGACATAGACTACCAGAGCAGATGGCATTTCTCAATTCTCAGACGAGGGTCGCAACTTGAATAATCTGCTGAGTCGAAAAGCGTCCGGAACTCGTTTTATTCGTTCTGGGATCGGCAAGGACCTTGAATAAGGCGCAATGCATAAGGGAGGGCGCATGCAGAAGCCATTTTTAAAGTTTTTAAACGAAAAAAAGACCATCTTTAACCTCGACGAGTTCAGCACCATCGGCAGTGATGACCACTGCCAGGTCCAAATCAAAAGCGAAGATATTTCGGAACGCCACGCTCGCATCGAAAAGAAGGACCGCGGTTATCTGATCCGCGACCTACGATCCAACCAAGGGACTTTGGTTAACGGAGCCCAAGTTTTAGAAGCTTATTTACACGATGGCGACATCATTCAACTCGGATCCCAAGAGTTGGTGTTCGGACTTGAAGCAGACATCCGCAACCAGTTTCCAATCAAAAGCCGCAACGAAGTTTGGAATCAAGAACTTCAATCGCTCGTTCACGTCGCTAAAAGAAAAGATCCCGTCTTGATCCTGGGTCCGTCGGGCACCGGTAAAGATGTGATCGCCAAAGCCTTGCATGAATCTAGCAATCGCGTGCAAGGAAATTATGTCTCTGTCAATTGCAGTGCCTTAAGTGAAACCCTGATCGAAAGTGAGCTTTTCGGCCACGTCCGGGGCAGTTTCACCGGCGCCATGAATGATCGTAAAGGAGCCTTTGAGGCCGCTCGCGGAGGCACACTGTTCTTAGATGAAATTGGCGATCTGAGTTATTCCCTGCAAGCCAAACTCTTACGGGCTTTAGAAAATGGCGAGATTCGCCCCGTCGGTGCCGACCACAACGTGATGACCGATGTTCGCGTGATTGCCGCCACCCATCAGGATTTGGCGCAAAAAATCCGCGAGGGTGAATTCCGTTCGGACCTTTATTTCCGTTTGAATGTTATTACGGTGACCCCACCCGCTTTATGTTTCCGTATGGAGGACTTTGAAGATCTTCTTTACTCTTTTGCAAAAGTCCAACGAGTTCGTTTTTCCCACGGTGCTATCTTACGCTTAAAAAAACACTCTTGGCCCGGCAATATTCGTGAGTTGAAAAACCTCGTCAGTCGTGCGGCCGCCCTTTTCCCTAAAGAACAAATCACCGAAAACCATATTGAGAAATTAATTGATCGCACGTTCTTGCAAAACGAAGATGAACAAAATCTTCATCAAAATCTGCCGGTCATCAAAGAAATTGAAAAACAGATGATCATCAAACGCTTGACTGCCAATAAAGGCAACCAACGGCGGACAGCTTCGGACCTGGGCATGCCAAAGAGCACGCTGCATGATCGACTGAAATACTACAACATCGATATTGGAAATTTTAAGGTTTAATAATCGCGTTTTTAATAAAGATCCTACGAACAAATCCGGTGGTCAGCACCTTATTGACTTCTTTGCGAAGACGATCGCAAAGAAGTCTTTTTCCTTCACCTGAAGCCGCTTGATCAAAAGTGGTTTCTTCGATGGTTCTTAAAAAAAGATCTTCGATTTCTGACTCGCGGTCTTTGATTTCAATGACGACTTCAGAGACCGTACCTTCTACGTAAAACTCAAAAGCACCCATCGGGTTGTCGCCCGAATTTGCAGATCTTTTCAAATTCGCGACAAGTTTTCTAAGTAATAAAACATTTTGTGACGTGCGGGTGGATTCGTAAAAAGATTCTTGCTGAGCCGCGGGATCATAAATGTATTGGCCTTGTGACCATTCGGCCAAAGAGCCCACAAAAAGATTTTCGTCCGGGCCAATCAAGCCTTTGGTTCCGATACGATATCCTAAAAAAATAGCCGCGCCGGTCACGAGTACTAAACCGACGAACCCCAGCTTTTTAACCAGTGAATAGGTTTTAAAAACACCAAGTCCCTCGCCTATCTTGCCTTTAAAGGCCGCGAGTTGTGCTTTGATCCAAGCTAAGAAATTTTTCGGGGCGCTTTTAATGGATTCGCGGGCCTTGGCTTTCCATTTTTGCCAGGCAAAACGGGCCACCGTTCGCTTCATTTTTATAAAATAAGAAATTCGCGGCAAGAAAGGAAAAATCTTGATGGCTTTCGCCCGCCAACCCGTGCTTTCGGTCCACAGTTTTAATTCATCTTCGGGGCGGTACTCTAATTCGATGCCCTCTTCGTAAATAACATGCTTTGGATCGTCGGGCCCAATGCCGTCAAGCGAAGCAGCAAACTCGGGATCTTCTTGCGCAATGGCGGAATCCAAATCATCAAGCGATAAAGATCCCTCGAGATCCTCTGCGGATTCCGAAGATGTGTCCTCGCCTTTGGTCGTGTTTTCAGTATCAGCCAATACGTTCTCCCAAGACGATTGTAAGAAAAGAACCAAATCGCCCGCAAGAACAATTTATAAACACTTTGTCATAGGCTAGGATAAATACATAGGGAAGGACACACTATGAAGTTTTGGCTTTTGATTTCACTTTTGGGCTTAGCCGGTTGTGCTCACATGCAACGTTCCGCGAGCAGTGGTTACAGTGGCTATCAAGACGAACTTCAATATGCTGACTCCAATCCCCGACCTCGTTATGACCGTAATACGGCTAAGACGGCTTATGAATTAGGAAAAGACCCCAGCTCTTTGTCGGCGAATGACCTCACCCAGATTCGTGATCGCCAAAAAGTGCGCGATCTGGAACGCACCTTGGGATCCAGAAAAGAGCGCGAACAGTATTCCAAAGTTTTACCTTGGCTGCGCAATGACGAAGAAAAGGCCGCCTTCTTAAGCATTCCTTCGGTTGAAGGCCGTCAGCAGTGGATGAATAAGCAAAATATTTGGTCACGCTCGCAAGCGCCCAAACAAGAAATGAAAGATCTTATTGAAACTCAAGATATCGCTGTGGGAATGCCACAAGATTATGTGCGTAAATCCTGGGGCGAGCCCGCCAGCGTTGAAGTGTCTGGCAATCCTATTTACAAAAACGAACGCTGGAAATACCAACGACAAGTTTCAACCTCGCAAGGGTTCCGTCAAGAAACCCGCATGGTCTATTTTGAAGCCGGTCGCGTGGTGGGCTGGGAGACTGAGTAGCACCTAGTGCGACTCGTCCCAATTATTCCCAATCGCATAATTTACTTTCAAAGGCACTCGTAACGGCGTCACGGATTCCATGAGGGAAACGACTTGCGGTGCATATTTCAAAAGATTTTCTTCCGTTTCTTCGAAAATCAATTCGTCATGCACTTGCAATAGCATTCGCACTGGAACTTTTTCGTGAACCTCGATCATGGCCTTTTTTACCAGATCCGCGGCCGTTCCTTGGATAGGGGCATTGATCGCAGCGCGTTCCCCGAACTTTTTTAAAGCCATGTTTTTAGAATGAAGTTCATCAATGTAACGACGACGGCCAAATAAGGTTTCAACATATCCCTTTTCGTGAGCCAGCTTGATCGTGTTGTCGATATATTCACGCACATTTTTAAATCGAGTGAAATAGCGATCGATGATGTCTTTAGCTTCCGTGCGCGAAATTCCTAAGTTTTCCGCTAAACCGAAAGCCCCCTGCCCATAGGCGATCCCGAAGTTTACGGCTTTGGCGGAACGACGTAAATCGGAAGTAACATCTTTAAGTTCCACGCCGTAAATTTCAGCCGCGGTCGCCGCATGAATATCTAAATCTTCCGCAAAAGCTTTACACAGATTTGGATCTTCAGAAATATGGGCTAAAATACGCAGTTCAATTTGCGAATAGTCGACCGACAAAAGCTTCATACGTGGAGCGGCGATAAAGGCCTTACGAACCTGTTGCCCGCGCGCCGTGCGAATTGGAATATTTTGTAAATTCGGCGCCGTACTTGAAAGTCGGCCCGTGGTCGTCAGCGCCTGATTAAACGTAGTGTGCACGCGATCGTCTTTGGGGCTGACCATGGTTGGCAATGCATCGACATATGTAGATTTCAATTTTGATAGCTCACGCCATTGCAGAATTAATTTAGCAATGGGATGCTCTAAACCCAAAAGCACTTCTTCATCTGTTGAATAGCCTGTTTTGGTTTTTTTACCTGCTGGCAACTTCATTTTTTCAAACAGAATGACACCTAATTGCTTAGGACTTCCGATGTTAAAGCTTTCACCCGATTCCGCGTGAATGGCTTTTTCTAAGGCGGCAATTTCTGTTTGCAGATCGGCACTTTGTTTCTTTAATAAATCTGTATCAATGCGGATTCCAAGTCGTTCCATCGACAAAAGAATGCGGGCTAATGGCAAGTCGAAATCTTCAAAGACTTTTTGACCATTTACTTTGTGCAAATGATCTTTCATTGTCGCGGCAAAATTGCGATGGGCATTGAAAAGCTGAGTGGGTGATGCCAGCTCTGGCAAAACATCGGCCATGTACTTGGTGTACACCTTGCCAAAGTCAGAAACGTCGCCGGCCTTAAGCACATAAGCCGCCAATTGCGAATCCCAAGAGGCGATGGGCGTTCTTGCCCCCATTTTGTGCCAGAAAGATTTCAAATCAAAACCGCACCAACGAACCTTGAACGTGTCCGTGAGTTTTCCTAGGTATTCAAAATCGCTGACTTCGATAAGGTCGGTGTCTGTCCCAACAAACACTCCACGCGTATCCGAAAAACCCCACAGATGCTGGTCTTCGTGTAAGAACTCTGCCAATTCACGCGTATTCATCGAACGCTGATTAAATTCACGATCATCTTTGGCAATGACAAGAACAGGAGTGACTTCTTCTGATTCTTTTGGTGCCGCGGCGACGGCCGTCGTGCTCGCCGTGGAAACAAAGCTGGGTGCTGTCACCGTGTCGGCATTAGAGCCAAAAAGATTCTTTTCGAAAGTTTTAAAATTCAGCTCTTGCAGCAATGCTCTTAATTCGTCGGTTTTCCAAGGCTGTAAACGGTAGGCTTCATAAGCTTCTGGTACTTGCACAGAATCGACGATGGTAACTAATTTTTTGGATAGAAGGGCGTTGTCTTTAGAAGCGATCAGTTTTTCTTTAACACTTTTGCCTTCCACCTGATCGATATTTTCGTAAATATCCTCAAGAGATTTAAATTGCTGCAAAAGCTTAACGGCCCCTTTTTCACCAATACCTTTAACTCCCGGAACATTATCCGAAGCATCGCCGACGATGGAAAGATAATCGATGAACTGATCAGGGCGAACTCCCCATTTAGCCAAAACGCCGGCCGCATCATAACGGACTTCTTTCATCGTATCGTAAAGCCATACGTGAGGTTGCACCAGCTGACCGAAATCTTTATCGCCACTGACGATGAAAACTTCCATGTCGTGATGGCGGCCCCATTTGGTTAATGCGCCGATAATATCGTCGGCTTCATAGCCGGGAACTTCGAGCGCCGGAATCCCTAAAAGCTCTGCCAATTTTTTGATGTAAGGAACTTGTTTTTGTAAGTCATCCGGCATTTCCGTGCGATGAGCTTTGTACCCATCATAAAGATCTTTACGGAAGGAGGCTTCTTTTCGGTCGTAACAAAAAACCAAATATTCCGGTTTTTCTTCTTTCATCAACTTGATAAGCATGGAAAGAAAACCATAAACCGCGTTGACCGGAACTCCTGACGGAGAAGTTAAAGGGCGGATGGCATAAAAGGCGCGAAAAAACATCGCGCTCACATCGATAAGATAGAGCTTTTTCATAGGCACTAGGTGTACACCCAGAGCCTTTGATTGTCGACGATTGATCGTATTTTCTGAGCTTATTCGAGCTCGGCTTTCACCAATGAAAAGTCGATTTGCTCTAACGCTTTTTTATCGCATTGATTTTCAGCAGCGGGAGTGAAGTGAACTTCTTCACTGCAAGCTTCGGCCTGTCGAAGGATGATTTCTAAGGCCGATGAGATATTAGGGTCCATCGCGGAAGAGCTTTGGTTTTCCCATTGGTCGACTTGAGCGGGTGAACAGTGAAGACGATAAGCAAGTTCAGATTTGCTCCAGCCCAGACGAAGACGCAAAGAGCGGATGTTTTCTTTCGTCCAGCGGGGCGCTTGATTTTCAATCATAATAACCTCTCTGCCAACGAACACACTTGAAGATTTGATCAACCTAAAGATCTAAATTCATTGGCCATCTGGCAGGTAACTAGAGCCAGAATACTAGTGGTATTATAGCGCAGAGACACTCGATTATGCGACGTGTTGCTAGACTATTGTTCAGGAAAAACAAAAACCAGATCATGCTCACCCGCCAGATCTAATTTATCGCGGGCCTGGCGCTCAATAAAGGCTGGATCTTTGGCTTGCTTCAGTTGGTCAGAAAGGCTCGCAATGTTCGCTTTTGCTTGAGAAATGTCCACAGTGATTCGATCAAAATCACGGTGCAAGCTCCACAAGCGAAATAGATTTCCATTCAAGATAATGGAAACAACAAAAATCCCCAGACAGCACAACGCCACTTTTGCGGGATGATTTAAAAAACGACGAAGACCGATCGCGAACTTACTGTAAGACATGTAATTATTTAATCAGTCCCTGAATTCTTCTGCCAGCTTTGCATGGTCTAGTCTGGCAGAAGTCACGATAGAGGTTGTTTCACTCGGCATTGAGGCCGTCTTATTTTATATGCGGTTTAAGAATATAACAAAGATATTTATACATTTTTAATACTTAGGCCATTGAGCTAAAAAGACCGCATTCAAGGAGTTCCAATGCGTCCCCTTTTAGCTCTAATAATCGTGCTTTCCTCCTCATCCGTCTTTGCTAAGCGCTATGGTCGAGACGAACGAGTGTATACCTGCGTCTCTAGTGCAGACTCCGCCGCCATCGGAGCAAATCAAGCCTTTGATGTGCAGCTCGTGGATCTTAACGAAATCACCATCACTCGTAAAATCGATGGCGCTTTTATTAATGCCCCGGCAAACCAAGGATATTATTTTCTCTTTGGCGAAGGCCGCTCTAACGGCGAACTTTTGGCTGCTTCGGACTCCGGATATATCAACGCCTACAACGACAGCTTTCATATTTCTATTCAAACCGCACCGGGACGCTATACTCGCGGCGGTGTTTTAGAAAACTGCAAAGAAACCAAAATCATCAGCGAATATGAACCCATGACGACGACAGAAAAGACTTTTGAAAAAATCGGCAACAACGCCAGCCTAGGCAACGGCGGCTATGAATTCACTCGCTTTGATGGCCGCTCACTGAATATGTCTGAAGAAAAAAATGAACTTATTGAAGAAGGTCAAAACTGGGAGCAATGCACCTGGGAAATGGTCGAAGATTTTCCGACAATTTTAAAACTGATCGCTGAACATAACTTTGATAAAGAAACGGCTGAGAAAATAAAACGGCTGTCACAAAAAACCGGAATCACCCACGCCATCGCCTATGTATCCGATAGTGATGTCAGCTGCAGCAACACCCTCGTACGCCTGTACTCTGAGGACAACATTCGCTTTGAGCTTTATTACAAATTAGGTGATTAAATAAAAGACCCAACCGAACAAGGCGAGGCCCGACAACGCAGTCGATCGGGCCATTTTCACGAGCCGCCTATCTAAAGGCGGCTTTATCCCAGTACAATCCCATCCCACCCAAATCTTCTTCGATTCTTAGAAGCTGGTTGTATTTGGCTGTACGCTCACCACGGCACAAGCTGCCGGTTTTAATTTGATGGCAGTTCAAGGCCACCGCAAGATCGGCAATCGTCACGTCTTCCGTTTCACCTGAACGGTGAGACATCACAGTTTTATAACGATTTCTTTGCGCCAAGTTTACGGCCTCAAAAGTTTCAGTCAAAGTTCCGATTTGATTTACCTTCACTAGCAACGCGTTGGCGGCTCTCTTTTCTAAGCCCATACGCAAGCGTTTTGGATTTGTTACGAACAAATCATCACCTACTAGTTGGCATGTTTGGCCCAGCTCTGCGGTTGCTTTGACCCATCCATCCCAATCATCTTCTGAAAATCCATCTTCGATCGAAATCATGGGATACTTTTCAGTCCATGATTTGTAGATACCCAAAAGCTCTGTTGCCGAAATACGGCTGCCTTGCCATTCGTAAGTTCCGTCTTTGTACATTTCCGTCGCTGCAACGTCTAACGCCAAGAACACGTTTTGACCTGGATCATAACCAGCATCCACGATCGCATTCATCAACAAGTCCAAAGCTTCTTGGTTTGATCCTAATTTCGGAGCAAAACCACCTTCATCACCCACGGCTGTGGAAAGACCTTTTTTGCCTAGGATTTTTTTCAGCGTGTGAAAGATCTCCGCCCCCGCACGTAAAGATTCTGCGTAAGAGTTATTCACGGTCGGAACGATCATGAACTCTTGAATGTCCAAACCGTTGTTGGCATGCGCGCCACCATTAAGAACGTTCATCAATGGAACCGGCAAGCGGCAAGCTTGTGATCCACCGACGTAACGATACAATGGCAAGTTCACGTCCGCCGCAGCGGCTTTCGCCACAGCTAGTGACACTCCCAAGATCGCATTGGCACCCAGGTTTGATTTATTTTCTGAACCATCAAGTTCACGCAAAATTTTATCGATATAAACTTGCTCAGTCACATTCAGGCCAATGATTTCCGGAGCGATTTTTTCGCGCACGTTATCAACCGCTTTGAAAACACCTTTTCCCAGGAAACGATTTTTGTCTCCGTCGCGAAGCTCGTAAGCTTCATGAGCACCGGTAGAGGCGCCCGATGGAACCGCGGCACGGCCCATATTGCCATCTGCGGTTTTTACTTCCACTTCGATGGTTGGATTTCCACGGCTATCCAAGATTTCACGAGATACTAAGCTGATGATTTCAGACATGAGAGCTTCCTTCAGAGTGAGTTTGCTTGTTGTTTGCTTTTTTTACTAATTCCATACTTTCAAAAACAGTGCGTGGGTATTGGGTTTTTACATGCTCCCAATCCACTCGGCGCATAGCCTCTTTAACCGCCGGGGTCATTTTGCCTTGAGCGACCAACATCGTGATCAACTGCTGCGCGCGCACCATGTAATCATGCATCCGTGCCAGATTCTGATTTAAAACATAACCTGGTGCCTGACTATCAAAGTTCAAATGTGACATGCTTCCCTCTTGAGGAAGCAAAGAGGATTTATCGGCCACGGCTTGCTCAACCGAAACGACAGCTTGCTGCAGTTTTTGTTTTTCTAAATCACGAATTTTTTCTTCTAAATCCCCAACGTATTTTTGCAAGTCTTCGCGTTCACGCTGTGTGCTTTGCAAATCTTCGATCAGGCTTTTAAAAAGATCGGGGCTGACTTGATGCCCGATGTTTTCAGCCTGGTCGTTAAAGATGCTACTTTGCTGGGTGGACCAATTCAAAGTGATCGTGATGCCGTCCCACTCGCAACGCGCAAGTGGTTGCCCCACATAAACCGGTAAAGATTCAAAAGCGGCCTTAAGGTAGGTCGTGACTAAGGGGTATTGCTCTGCCGGCAATGGAAGATCAAAGGCGATGCTATTCGCATCACGGCGAAGATTATCAATCGGTGGCTTTGGCGAAATAAAGTACGAAAGAAATTGTTCGGGCTGATTGAAGATCTCTTGCGGCCGCGGCATCATGCGCAGAACGCTATCGAGAACTCCCCACGCGCGTAAGTTTGGTCCTTCATGACCGGCTCTTTGCAAGATGTTGCCATCTTGTTTTAGCGGCAAACGAAGTGCGGTCTCCAAAAACATTTCCATGTCGGGTGCCGACACCCAGTAAGAGGAATCGCGCAGCAACTCAACGGCAAGGTGAGTTTGCTCATAAAGAGGCGTCAGGTCTTCACCCTGCTCCTCTAAAATCGTTAATACTGCGTTGGAAATCTTACAGCTAAAATGCACGGAAAAGATTTAATCGAACTTCCCCCCGCAATACACCTAAAAAATCAAAAAGTGCCTGGCTCTTTTTTAGGACCATAGCGCAGCATTTTCAGAGGAGAGAAAACGACTCTAAGTTTAATGTCGGTTAATTAGTTCCCATGCTTAAACAACAGTCTTTGACGCGCATGGGTCCGAAAAAAGAGCCAGGCACCTTCTAAGCGGCCTTGTTGAATTTGGCTTTGGGGAAGGGGAGGTTGTTGTCGATTATTTCTTCCATGAACGACGGGATGTAGCCGGTGGGTTGGAGTTTTCCTTCCAAAGCACCGTCGGGCTTACGCGTCATTCTGGACATGTCGAAGATGGGTTCAACGTGGTATGAACCATCGCTATTGATTCCGAGGACTTCCGAAATAGCTGCGATGCGGCGAGATCCATCGCTGTACCGGCTGACTTGAACAATGATGTCGATGGCAGAGATCACTTGCGAGCGTAAGGCTTTTTCGGAGATTTTCGCATCCCCCCCTTGGGCGAGCGCCTCTAAACGGACGATCGCATCTTCTGGCGTATTCGCATGGACCGTGCCCATACACCCCTTATGACCCGTATTCATCGCGTTTAATAATTCCAAAGCTTCACTAGACCGAACCTCACCCACGATGATGCGATCCGGGCGCAGACGAAGAGCACTCTTTAAAAGATCTTTGATCGACACTTCGCCTTTTCCCAATTGATCGGCTTGTCTGGTTTCAAACATCACCACGTGTTCGTAATCGACTTGCAGCTCTGACGAATCCTCGATCACCATCACTCGTTGGCCTTTTGGAATTCTTGTACACAGCAACGACAACAGCGTTGTTTTACCTGAACCCGTACCGCCCGACACGATGATATTTTTTCCTAAAAACATGCAGATATCCAAGAACCTTGCACCATCTTCATTGATCGCACCTAGCTTGATATAGTCCGCAAAAGAGATTTTATTATTAGTAAATTTACGAATGGATAACGTGGTGCCCTTGCGCGACATCGGTGGGATCACCGCCGCAATACGCGAACCATCGGGCAAGCGCGCATCCAAACGAGGGGATTCGTCATCTATGCGACGACCGACCGATTGGGCGATCGAGTTGACCGCCGCACGCAAATCGTCTTCAGATAAAAAGGAATCCGGAACTCTTTCCAGTTTTCCTTTTCTTTCGACGAAAATTTCTTTGTGACCATTAACGAGAATCTCGGAGACGCCCTTGTCGTCCAAATATTTTAAGATAGGACCCAGATTTTGCTGGATCGTCTGTCTGAAAACATCGGATCTATCGTTCGACATAAGGCCCTACTTCATCCAAGAAAAATTATTTTGCCGAAGCTGGTTTGCGGTCACCCGCCGTACCCGCCACATCACTGTAAATGATGAACTTACCCTGCACCGCTGTTTCCGGGCATTGGTAAGAGAAAATTCCATCTGTCTTAGGAGTTACGTAAAAAGTTTTTTGTTCACCAAAAACCGTGTTGTGGTGTTCCGAAAAAGCATCCAGCACAAAGCTGACATTTTTTTCTTTCCCATTCACATTCACGACGTGAATACGATAGTTGCCACCTTTACGCAGGCGCACTTGTTCCGGCACGAAGCCTTTTTCCGTATTCATAATCACGATGTCTTGAGTCGGCTCTACCGATTCGAAGACTTTGTTCAGGATTGTTGCCGATTGATCTTCTTGGATACTCGCCGGCAAACGATCTTCGTTTTTAACTTTGTTAAACTCAACTTGGCGACGAGAAAAATCAATTTCCCAAGCCATTGCATTTGATGTGAATAACAGTAGCAAAGCTACTTTAGTGCAATTCTGTGCGATCTTGGAACTCACAAAACTCACGCGCCACCTCCATTGCGATATAATTCACGGATCTAGGATCCATCAGGTGGAGTTTCTGAATCAGCAGGTCTTTATCTCCGCGGCAGGCATTAATGACTTGGAAGGCCTCACTCATGACGCCAGGTTGTGACATCATTTCTTTGGTGATTTCATTCCAATCCAATTTCAAAACAGGGTCTATTGCACCTATGGTGTAAAGTGCATCAAACACTATTTGTAAATCGCCTTGCAGAAACATCGGATCCTCCTCGCTGCTCAGTCTTGCTCCAAAAGGGCATCCAGCCCTTCCCTAGTTTCTATCGGTAAGAGTTCGTGAGAACTTGAGTCAATTTGAGGCGATTTTTCGATTGTTGAGGAGGTCTATCATTTGACGCTGGCCAAGGGTCCGACGACGCCTTTCGGCCAGGCGGTCTGGGAAATTATTGCCCGTTTTCCGGGACTTCTGAGGAACTTTCAGACGGTGCCGCCTTGTCAGAAGACGGCTTTTGTTTGCTTTGCTCTAAGACTTTTTCGGCAATTTCAGAAGGAGACACTGAAGATTTCATTGTGCGCAAACGGCGCTCATTGGCCGCCTCCTTGGTGATCTCAATACCCGCCTTTTGCACTCTCTCAACGAGTTTGCGTTCAAAGCCAGCATCATTTTTTAAGTAAGGTTTGATCTCTGCCAAAAGATTTTCCAGGAAAACAATATACGTGACTTGAACCACGGGTTTGAATGCTTTCGGATTTTTTAAAGCATTGATCGCTTCGTCAGTTAATTGACTGAGAGTTTTTTCCCAGGCCTCTTGTTCATCTAAGTTGGTCCGCAAAGGAGCAATGACTTTTTCAATCATGTCGTCGTCATTGGGTCTTGAATACACGGCCTGCAACGCTTCCTTCAACGGAACGACTTTTCCACTGGAAGACTTTTTTGACTCTTTGACTTTGTCTAAGACCAATTGATTCATTTGATCGAGGTCTTTCAATGCCAGTTGAGAGTAGTTGAATAACAATCCTGCCTGCGCTTCCAGACAAAATACAAAAGTGAAAACTGTTAAAAGTAGATTTGCTTTTTTCATATTATTAAGTTTATGCGGTCTCTCTCGACACGCAAGCCCAGAATACCTAGACTTATGTCTCGGGCTTTGACTGGCCGCTAAATATCCCTCCTGGAAGCTTTTTTGTTTGAGGCTGATTTGAAAATAATGTCAAATAAAGTGGCTTCAAACTTATTTAATCATCCATCTCGGAGGAACCATTGAAAGCACTTAAGTTATTCGGTATCGGCGCGTTGGCATTGTCTCTAGTGAACTGTGCTCCATCTGCTAAACAATTGAAAGAAGCTGTAGAAAAAGATCCAAGCATCGTTTTCGCAGCAATCGAAAAAGCTCCTGAGCAATTCATCGAAGTGGTGAACAAAGCGGCCCAAAACGCTCAAAAACAAGCTCAAGAAAAAGCGGTTGCTGAAGAAGGCAAAAAGCGCGATGAAGAGTTTGCTAATCCATTGAAGCCTGCTGTTGAAGAAGGCCGCGTTGTATGGGGACCTAAAGACGCCAAAGTAACTATCATCGAATACTCTGACTTCGAGTGCCCATACTGCGCAAAAGGTCATTCAACTGTTGAAGAAGTTATGAAGGCTTACCCGCAAGACGTGAAAGTTGTTTTCAAGCACTTGCCTCTTGATTTCCATCCAATGGCAATGCCAGCAGCTCGTTACTTTGAAGCGGTTGCTATGCAGGACGGCGCTAAAGCTAAAAAATTCTATGACATCATTTTTGAAAACCAAGGCGATCTTCGCTCTAAAAAAGAAGGTTTCTTAAAAGATGCTGCGAAAAGAGCTGGTGCGGACATGAAGAAAGTTGAAAAAGACCTTAACTCTGAAGCGATCACGAAACGCATCGAAGCAGACATGGAAGAAGCTCGTAAGTTCAACTTCTCTGGAACGCCAGGCTTCTTGATCAACGGTGTGTCACTTCGTGGTGCTTATCCGTTCCCAGAGTTTAAAGAAATCATCGATCGTCATCTTGGTAAAGGTGGCGAGAAAAAAACGGAATAGTTTCCTCCTTCGCTGAAGCTACGGCGGACAGTTTCTAATAAAAATAAAAAAGCTCATGGTGACCTCATGAGCTTTTTGTTTTTCGAACTCAAAAAAAATCTCAAAATCATTTGGATCTCTGGCCGTTCTCGCTTACATTTTAGGGAAAGTTACCACCAAGGAGATCACCTCATGACGGCTCACGCAAAGTCTTTGATTCTGAAAGCTCAAGACGACCTCGATTTAGCCAAAAAGAATTTGCACGATGAAAAACAGCATGACCTTGTCGGTTACAATTTAGCGCAAGCTTGCGAAAAATACTTGAAAGCCCTTATCGAAATGCGCGGCCTTGATTACCCCGATGAGGAAGAAGCCAATGACTTAGATGCCTTGATGCAAGTTTTAGAAGAAGGCAACTTCCCGGCGATCTCCTCCCACGCCGACGTTATTGAGCTCACTCAATACAACAACACACGCGCCCATATTCGTCCTGATGACCGTTTGGATATGGAAGAATACGTAGGTTACGTCGAAGAGCTTAAAAGATTAGTCGGCGAACAACTAAAGCTCCTTTAAAAGGAGCTTTTTGCTTTTATTTATAGGCATAAATCAAACTGCCACCTTTGATCAGATTGATCACTTTATCACGGTTGGCTTGAGAAACCGCCGGACATCCCCAGCTGCGACCTTGAATCACCGCCTGATCTTGAACATAGTCTGCCCCATGCACGACGATCGCACGCGGACGGGCGTTCGAGTTGGTCGAAGAAAGTCCATCTAAACGCAAAGAATATCCGTTGCTGCCCTGATAAGTTTCGGCCGTTTTATAAAAGCCCAACGAGCTGGCATTGGAACCCGAAACATTGCTGAATTTTTCTGCAAAACCATCATGGTTGGCATCCGAACCCTTGCCATGAGAAACATGCACATTCCAAACACTGCCCGTTTTTATGTCGATAAAATACCAACGCTTTTTTGTGGAACTTTGGCTGAAATCTAAAACCGAAATCACCTTCTGATTTTTAAGCGAAGATTTATTCTTGTGAAAATATAAAACCGCTTCTTCTAAACCCTTAGTCGGAACAAGACGTGAGGGATCCAAGTGATTATACAATTTTAAAATCTGTTCGCGCTCTGAAAGACCGACCGCAGGAACATCCGGAGTGGTTGACGGCAGCTCGACTTCACCCGCGGATTGATTGTCGTCATCCACCGGAGCAGTCGCTGCGGGTTCATTATTAGGATCATCCGGCAAAGCCACCGGCATACCAGAACCGCAAGCAGCCAAAGTTAAAGTCATCGCAACGGGCAAAAGGAGTTTTACGAGTTTTTGCATTCCGATCCTCCTTAGTGGATAAGGAGGAATCGGAGGACTTTTTAGAAAACTTGAATGTCTTAAAAAACGCTAGATACTTAGACAAAAAGCCTTAAAAACCCCAGCCAGAGCGAGTCTTAAGGCGGTGTCGAAATATTATTTTAAAGAGGCCAAATCAATCACGAAACGATAGCGTACATCACCTTTCAACATACGCTCGTAAGCTTCATTGATTTTTTGCGCCGGGATCAACTCGATATCGGAAGCGATATTGTGAGCCGCACAGAAATCCAACATCTCTTGGGTTTCTTTAATCCCGCCAATCAAGGAGCCTGCTAAACTGCGACGACCCATGATTAAAGGAAACGGATGCACCGGCTCTGGCGCTTCGGGAATACCTAAAAGAACCATCGTGCCATTTAATTTAACCATTCCCAAATAAGTATTCAGATCCAGACCGGCAGAAACCGTATTAATGATCAAATCAAAATAGCGATTGTATTTTTTAAAGGTTTCGTCACCACCGACGGCATAATTTGTGGCGCCTAAACGGATCGCGTCTTCTTTCTTTTTCATGGAAGAACTTAATACCGTAACTTCCGCTCCCATGGCGGCCGCGAGCTTCACCGCCATATGACCAAGACCGCCTAAGCCCATCACGGCCACTTTGCTGCCTTTGCCGATATTCCAATGACGAAGAGGCGAGTAGGTCGTGATTCCCGCACACAAAAGAGGTGCCGCTTTATCCAAAGGAAGTTTCGGATCAATTTTTAAAACGAATTTTTCGCTGACCACAATTTTCGTGGAATAACCACCTTGAGTAGGTGTTTTTCCATCACGCTCAACCGAGTTGTAAGTGCCCGTCATCCCTTTTTCACAGTATTGTTCTAAGCCTTCGGCACACGAAGCACATTCTTGGCAAGAATCCACCATGCAACCTACACCTACGGAGTCACCGATTTTAAATTTTTTAACGGAAGAACCCACGGCGGTGACTTTACCGACAATCTCATGTCCTGGAACCATCGGAAAACGAGAGCCTCCCCATTCATCACGAACTTGATGTAAATCTGAATGGCAAACACCGCAATAGTGAATGTCGATGGCCACATCGTGAGCCCCGGGATCGCGACGTTCAAATGAAAATGGTTTCAAAGCTTCTTTGGCTTTAAGAGCGGCAAATGCTTGCACTGTCGTCGGCATAAAAACTCCTTTTAAGAAGATTAGATCTTTCTCTAAAAACATCTCGAAGTCTATACCGCTTTGTTAAATCGCGTATGTCGCCAAAGTTTTTATTAAGGCCCCTTGATCAATAGGCTTGGTTAAATGATCATCAAAACCACTGCGTAATGTCCGCAGTTTTTCTTCTTTCATCGCGTGGGCAGTTAAAGCGATGATGGGCTTTTTGAAACCCGATTCGCGCAGCTTACGATTTGCTTCATAACCATCCATTTCAGGCATTTGCAAATCCATAAGGATCAAATCAAAGTTTCCACGCAAGGCTTTTTCAATGCCCTCTTTACCATTGCTGGCAATGTCCACACGGGCCCCAGCTAAAATCAAAATTTTTCTGATCAACGCCAAGTTGTCCATACTGTCATCAACGACCAGAACTTTTAACGAGTTTAAATCCGTTCGTCCCGGATGCAACGGGAATTCGATCGTTTCTTTTTTAGCGACTGAACTTTCAAATAAAACTTTTTGATTTACGCCGGGGTCAATTGTGATCGTAAAGGTACTTCCTTTGCCGGGTGTAGATTCAGTTAAAACCACGTCACCACCCAAAGCATGAGCTAACTTTTTAGAAAGCACTAGGCCCAAACCCGTGCCACCAAATCTTCGCGTTGTCGAGACATCTGCCTGAGTAAACGGCGTGAAAAGATTCGACGCCTGTTCGCGACTAATTCCTTCGCCGGTATCTTTAACGATAAAGGCCAGCTTCGTATTTTTTCCACTGGGTAATAACGTGACGTTGACCACGACAGATCCATGACTTGTAAACTTGATCGCATTCCCCACAATATTAAAAATAACTTGTCTTAATCGCAATGGGTCTGTCTTAATCTGTTCTGGAATCGCACCTTCCGATGTCACTTTAAGCTCGATGCCTTTTTCGGCAGCCTCTAAGCTTAGCACCGAACCGATTTCTTTCATGACATCACTGAAGGGCACTTCGACTTTTTCAACCTGCATTTTACCAGCTTCTACTTTCGAAAGATCTAAGATGTCGTTGATGATATTTGAAAGAAGACGTCCATTGCGTTTTATGACTTCGGCACTGTTAACGCGTTCAGAAGGACTCATCTCGTTACTTGCTAAAAGCTCCGAAAACCCTAAGATCGCTCCTAATGGGGTGCGAATCTCATGACTCATATTTGCCAAGAAAGCACTCTTCGTTGAGTTGGCCGACTCTGCCGCCAATTTTGCTTTTTCTAACTCCGCTTGGATCTCTTTATATTTCGTGACATCCGTGCCAATATAAATAAAGCCGATCACTTTATTGCTTTCTGAAAATTCCGGAATCAACGTCGATGCTAAATAGGTATTAATGCCATCATGGCGGGAACGTCGCTCGTAGCCCACTTGTTCCCCTTGAAAAACTCTTCTTATCAGATCATCAGCTTCTTCACGGCGTTGCGCCCCGATGACGTTCGTCAGAGTTTTATCGATAATATCATTGCCAGGATATTGGAAGTATTTGCAGAAGGCCTCATTGGCAAAAAGAAATCTTTCATTAATATCAATTTCGGCAATTAAAATGGGCGAAGCATTCGTGATTGTGCGCAATTGTCTTTCCCGATGAGCCAAGGCCTCGGTTCGCGCGCGCACACGTATTTCCAACTCTTCATTGAGCTGTCTTAATTTTCGGTCTGCCTCTTTAAATTCGGTGATATCCCGGATGACTTTAGAATACCCAGAGATATTTTCGTAAGCATCATACAGTGGCGTTAACACGATACTGGCCCAATACCGAGAACCGTCTTTTCTTACTTGCTGAACTTCCGCCTCATAACGGCCCAAGTTTTTAGCTCCCAACAACTCTTGCTCTGCCGTCCTTCGGCCCGCCTCTTCATCCACGAAAAAGATCGAGATGTGTTTGCCCAGAACCTCTTCTTCTTTATAGCCCGTAATGCGTTCCGCGCCGGAGTTCCAGGTCGTGATATGGCCGTTTAAATCCAGCATGAAAATCGCATAGTCTTTAACAGCATTGATCAGATGACGAAATTTTTCTTCGCTTTTTCCAAGAGATTCTTTGGCACCTTCGCTTTCGCGCACCCACATTTTTTGCAAAACTGAGCTAATCAAACCGACGAACAAAATTAATAATGTTGTGGCGATAACGGTCACCGCCAACCCAGAGGAAACTAAAAGATTAGAGCTTTGAATTCCCTCCGTATCTGCGTGATGGAATTTTGCCGCATACATACCAGTATAGTGCATCCCGGACACCGCAAATCCCATGACCACGCTAGCAATAATGATTTCTGAAAAATGTGCCGCCTGATGGCGCATACGAATGAGCATCCACAACGCGCCCCAGGAAGCGACCAAGGCAATCACGATGGAAATGAAAACCAAAAAGTAGTTCCATTCAATGACTGCTTCCATGCGCATGGAATACATTCCGATATAATGCATCCCTGCGATCGCCACTGCCATCGCGGCCCCACCAAACACTATAGATTTTATCGAGACTTCAGGACGACTGGTGATATAAAACGCCAATGCGGAAGCGCTGATGGCCACAACAACGGAGAGCACCATCAACGGAACATCGTAAGCCATTGCCATGCCCGGCATTTCAAAGGCCAACATACCGACAAAATGCATGCTCCAAATTCCCATGCCCATTGCCAGGGCACCCGCACTTAACCACCAGGCTTGTTTTCGCCCTTGAACTAAAGTTCCGTTATACGCCAAATTTAACGCAACATAGGACGCAAAAATCGCTACGAGAATCGAAACCGTAACAAGCAGAGGATTAAACTGTGTTTCCATAAATCCCACCTATGGACACTTTAAAAACATTGCGTATCACAAGCCATATGCAAGATAACAAGCCCATTTTTAAAAGTGCAGATGAAGATTCTGCAATCAAATTTCAACGGGCAAAAGAGTTTCTGATAGCTCGGCTGTTTCATGACTAAGATGAACCACCAAAGGACTTACCCGCAGTCCTTTGCTCATAGCCTCGCGCAAAAGCTTGCCATATTCCGCATCAATATGATCGGCAGGAGAAAACTTCTTACAGTCATTTCGTTGGATCGTAAAGATGAGCTCTGCCGTGTGACCTTGGTCCATTAAGGACATTAATTCACGCACATGTTTTTGCGCACGTTCGGAAACCGCGTCGGGAAATTGGGCGGTTTCTAGCTCCGCCAAAGTGACATTCTTTACTTCGATAAAATGGATTTTATCCGAGTTCTTCTTTTTTAAAGCAAAGTCCAAACGAGTTTCAGCGCTGATTTTATATTCTGGCTTCACTTCATCAAAGGCCGCCCAATGCGCAAAAGCCCCTTGATGATTTTGTCCCACGACGGACAACAATGTTTCACGCACCACCGAATTCGGGGTGGACGTATTCACCCCGACCCATGCCCCCGACGGCGCTTGAATCATTTCTAAGGTGAATTTCAGTTTTCTTTCTGGATTGTCGCTTTCTGAAATAAGGCACGCTTGCCCTGGGTTGTTAACACTTTTAAGGCTGCCGGTATTCGGGACATGGGCCACCACCTGCTGGCCTTGAAAGTCGACGTCGGCAAAGAAGCGCTTGTAGCGCTTTAAGAACACACCTTGATGTAATTTTTTTGAGTATTTCATGGGCACCTCACGGCTTCTCCAGCAGAGTGGAGCGGCCACCGGCCGCGAAACTGAAGCAAATTTGAACAAATAAATAGCCACATCCCGAGTTCATTGCAAAGAACATCGTATTTCTCTCGTTTTATGCGCGGCGTAATGCGGTGCAAATCAGCCCCGAGAGGACTAAGAAAGAGTGTTTACTTTACTCATAAGTTTTTTAAGCGACTTCGAAAGGATTCCGCATGGCTACAGACGTCAAACTTCCTGAATTAGGTGAAGGTGTTACAGAAGGTGAATTGGTAAAATGGTTGGTAAAACCAGGTGACTCGGTGAAAGCCGATCAGCCGATCGCTGAAGTTTTAACGGACAAAGCCACTGTTGAGGTCCCATCACCTACCGCGGGGACCGTTAAAGACTTAAAATTTAAAGCCGGCGATGTTGTTAAAGTAGGATCGACGATGATCACTCTTGAGGCGGGCGCCGCCTCAGCTTCGGCTCCTGCTCCGGCAGCCGCTTCTAAACCAGCAGCCCCATCAGCATCGACGCCTTCAAGTGCGGGCGCAAGCCCCGCCAAAGCTTCAGCGACGGCGGGCGGTTCTCAAGACGTTAAACTTCCTGAACTCGGTGAAGGTGTCACTGAAGGTGAACTTGTTAAATGGTTGGTAAAACCAGGCGATGCCGTTAAAGCCGATCAAGCGATCGCTGAAGTTTTAACGGACAAAGCCACCGTTGAAGTTCCGACTCCCATTGCCGGAACTGTTAAAGATCTTAAATTTAAATCTGGTGATGTCGTCAAAGTAGGATCTGTGATGATCACGGTTGAAGGTGGCGGATCAGCCGCAGCTTCAGCACCTGCAGGTGCTTCTCGCGAAGTTCCAGCATCAGCTCACGCGAACTTTGCGGCGGCTTCGGCTCCGACGCCATCAGCATCTCGTCCACAACCTCCAGCGGGTGCTTCGGCGTCTCCGGGTATTTTTCCTCCAGTGGCGGATTCAAAAGTTTTAGCGACTCCAGCGACTCGTCGTTTGGCTCGCGAAATGAACATCGATATCAATGGTCTTTCAGGATCAGGTCTTGCGGGTCGCGTAACTCGTGAAGATGTTCTTTCGGCTAAAGGAGGAGCTAGCTCTGCTCCGGCCGCGGCGAAATCTTCGGGCGGAATTTCCATCCCTAAACCAGCCTACCAAGGCCCTGCTGGTGCGGCTGAAGAACGCGTACCACTTATCGGTATCCGTAAAAAGATTGCCGAAAACATGCAGCGTTCAAAACACATCATTCCGCATTTCACGATCATGGATGAAGCTAAGGTCGATTCAATGGTTGCGATGCGCGAATCCTTAAAAGAACACGCCGAAAAACACGGAACAAAAATCACCTATCTGCCTATTGTGATGAAAGCGATGATCGCCACGATCCGTGAGTTCCCCATGTTCAACGCATCTATTGACGATGCTGCGGGTGAATTGGTTTACAAAAAATACTTCAACATCGGTTTTGCGGCCGACACTCCAAACGGACTTGTGGTTCCTGTTATTAAAAACGCAGACCAAAAATCCATCATGGAAATCTCTAAAGAGATCATCGATCTTTCTAAACGTGCCCGTGATGGTAAGTTGAAAGTGGATGAAATGAAAGGTGCCACGATCACGGTGACGAACATCGGTTCTATCGGTGGTACTTACGCCACCCCAGTGATCAACCATCCCGAAGTGGCGATCTTGGGCATGTACAAAATTGACGAAAAACCTGTGATCAAAGACGGTCAATTAAAAGCGATCAAAGTGATGAACTTCACCATGACCGCGGATCACCGCTTGATTGATGGCGCGGTGGCTGCGCGCTTCTTGGCGGCCTTCATCGGTCGCATCGAGAACCCAGGTAAAATGTTAGTGGAGATGCTATAACGGCGGACGCCGAGGAGGCGGTCGCTTAAAGCGACCGCTGGACTTACTTTTAAGGAATATATATATGGCTCAAAGTTTTGACGTAGTAGTAATTGGCGCAGGTCCTGGTGGTTACGTAGCCGCTATCCGCGCCGCTCAATTGGGATTTAAAACAGCCGTCGTGGAAAGAGAATACCTTGGTGGCGTGTGCTTAAACGTGGGATGTATTCCTTCTAAGGCCATGATCACGGCGACGCACTTGTTGCACAAGGCTCAGCATAACTTTAAGGAAATGGGCTTAAATATCAAAGGCGATATCGACGTTGATATGAAGCAATTAGTAAAGTGGAAGCAATCCGTTTCAGATAAAATGTCGGGCGGCGTTTCGCAACTTCTTAAAGGTTACGGCGCCACCGTGATCAAAGGCGACGCTGAATTTAAATCCTCTAAAGAAATCTCGGTGAAATCATCTGCAGGCACCGAATCAGTTACGGCAAAATATTTTATTGTCGCCACAGGTTCACGTCCGATTGAAATCCCGGGATTTAAATTTGATGAAAAAGACATCTGCTCTTCAACAGGGGCACTTGCTTTTGATGCTATTCCAAAACGCATCGCCGTTATCGGCGGTGGTTACATCGGTTTAGAAATCTCTTCGTACTTGCGCAAGCTAGGCTCAGAAGTGACTGTGATCGAGGCGCAAAGCTCTTTATTGGCAGGCGTGGTTGATCCTGATTGCGCGAACATCGTGGTACGTAAGCTGAATAAAGCTGGTGTTAACATCATGTACGGCGCAAAAGCCAAAGGTCAGAAAAAAGTGAAAGACGGTTACGAAGTGACCGTGGAAGTAAATGGCAAAGAAGAAGTCGTTAAAGCTGATAAGATTTTAGTCACCGTGGGACGTCGTCCTAACGGTGACCAGGCAAATCTTAAAGCCGCAGGCATCGCCGTTGACGAACGCGGTTTTGTTAAAGTCGATGCTCAACGTCGCACGAATGTTTCTAACATCTTTGCGATTGGCGATATCTGTGGGCAACCGATGTTGGCGCATAAAGCTTCTCACGAAGGTGTTTTAGTGGCGGAAGTTATTGGTGGCGCGAACCGGGTTTACGACGCAAAAACAGTTCCAGCCGTGGTGTTTACCGACCCTGAAATCGCCTCTGCAGGTATGACGGAAGCAGAAGCTAAGGCCAAAGGTTTTAATGATTTATTGATTGGTAAATTTCCGTTTGGTGCGAATGGCCGCGCCGTGAGCATGATGGAAACTGAAGGTTTCGTGAAAATGATCGCTGATAAAAAGACACATGTTCTTTTAGGCGTTCACATCGTAGGACCAGAAGCTTCTAACTTGATTTCAGAAGCGGTTTTAGCGATTGAAATGGGCGCTCGCATGGAAGACCTTGCTTTGTCGATCCATCCGCATCCAACACTGGGCGAAGCTATGATGGAAGGGGCTGAGGCCACATTGGGCCACGCCATTCACATCATCCAAAAGCCTTTACACAAATAGTTTTTACTCATTTAAAAAGGCCATTCCTTTTAAACAAGGAGTGGCCTTTTTTTTTAGAAAATCAATTCTGGCTCTGGAGTTGGCGTTGGTGGAACGGGTTGTTCTGGTGGTGTTGGCACTGGCATCGCGGTGAAGCTTTGCAATTCCATTTTCAATTCTTTCATTTTTACTGAATCCATTTTGTTCGCTTTCACGATACCAAATGGAACACCCGCCAACCAAACTTCCATTGTTTTTGGTCCCCAAGTTTTGGTCATGTGGCAAGAAGCAAATGTCCCTGCAGGAACTGTCACATCCTCTAATGTTCCACCTTTAGCAACGCATTCAGATTGAACTTTGGTCCACATCGCTTCAGACCACATTTTATCTTCGTCGATATCTTCAACTTCGGACTTAGTTTGTCCATCCATTGTCCAATCCATTTGAATATCCCATTCTTGATCCGCGACATCATGAGAAATAACTTTTGCTGTCAGCTCGACCGTTTTTTCAGGATTAGTACCTTCTTTGTAAGTGCCGGCCCATTTACCTTCATCGCCCACTTCTGGGTAAGCCGCGGCGTATCCGCCTGCCATCATCAACAATGCCCCAAGAACTAATGCGCTTTTTTTCATAACTCCTCCTGTTTTTTGAGTTCTGATTGTGAACGTTCGTGTTCAACGAGGATTATCATTTTTGAAAAAGGTTTTTTTCACAACCGACCCCGTCTAAAAACAAAACCCACTCTGCAGGATCGCAAAGTTGAGCTCTAAAAAAGTGCCATTCTGACAACGTGAGAGATGTTTTGTCACAGAAAACCGAAACTTGACGAAATCGCGCTAAAACGGGAATCGTCGCCCAAAATTGTAACTGCTGGAACATTCTTCGACACCGGAACAGCTTAATGGCCAACCCAGGCTGTATTGGCTAGCACCACTCTTGCTCTATCCCAAAGCATGGATAACTCAGAAAATATGAATTCTTCTAAAAAAATCATCTCAAAACGAAGCACTCGTGCGATCGCTGGCTGCCTTATTGTAGCGACCGGCTTGATGGTGGCGTTTAATTCGCCAATGACGCTTTTAGAAGACTCTGCAGAGCTTCCAACCCCTGAGGCCTTAGCTGAAGGAGAATTAAGCCCTGAACCGGCTAAGCTGGTTTTAGAAGGCGAAGTTTTAACTCGTGATCCAAATATCGTTTATCACCGTGAAGAAATCCTTAATGACTATGAAGACCGTATTAGTAAGGACTTTGATGTTCCGGTGGGTTTACGTGATCGTGTCGGGTTCTGGTTTGATATTTATACTCGTTATGATGCAAATAACCGCGTGATCCATCACGCTGATTTTCCATGGATTATCTTTAAGGTCGTAGATGTCAGCGACATCATTAATTCTGACAAACCCAAATTTCGTTGGATGCGTAATATGAAAGCCGACGATCATGTCACGGCAGAATATCGCAAAATCAAACAGGCGCTAAAGGAGCTGGCGGCAGGTTCTAAATACAATGATGCCAATCCTTATCATCAGTCAGTCAAAGCCGCACTTGAACCACTTAAAGGGACTTTACGCAAAAAAGCCCGCGTCGCTTATGAAGCCGTTCGCGTGCAAACCGGCCAAAAGAACTTCTTTGCTAACGGACTTCAAGTCAGCCCCCGTTATTTACCAGGCATGGAAGAAATCTTCCGTGATCATAAGTTACCGACGGAACTGACTCGCTTACCGTTTGTTGAATCTAGCTTTAATAAACACGCCACAAGTAAAGTCGGCGCTTCCGGCATCTGGCAATTTATGGATTACACGGGCAAAAACTTTATGACCGTCAACGATCATATCGATGAACGCCGTTCTCCGTTTAAGGCGACCGTAGCCGCCGCACGTTTGCTAAAAGAAAATCACCTGATTTTACGTCGGTCTTGGCCGATGGCGATCACGGCGTGGAATCATGGCCCAGCAGGAATCCGCAAAGCCGCAAAAGCCGCAGGCACCACGGATCTTGCTTTGATTATCGAAAGATACCAATCCAAGTCTTTTGATTTCGCTTCTTCAAATTTTTATTGTGAATTCTTAGCCGCCCTTTATGCGGAAAAGTACCATGATCAAATCTTTAAAGATCTTAATTATGAAGAAACCTTGGACCTGCATGTCGTTAAGTTAGCTAAAAAGACACGCGCTAGGGATCTGTTAAGTCGTAGTGGTTTAACCCAAGAGGATTTCTTGGCTTACAACCCAGACTTAAAAAATGCCGTGGAAAAAAATCACCCGATCCCATCCGGATTTTCAATCATGGTGGACACACCGTCACGCCTAGTTCTAAAAGGTCTTTTAACCAAAGACACGCAAAGCGAACCTACCAAGGTCAGCCAAAGCGACGTTTCGTCTAACGAGATTCGCAATCAATAGATCTTAAAATAAAAAGCCCATAACATCCTGTCATGGGCTTAAAGCATTTAAATTTTTTTAGATCTACTATTTCAAGCAAGAATAATTAACTTCGTAATTGCCTGCAGGCAACATTTGGTCAAACACCACATTCAACCCTTGCACTTGGCGAGATCCGGTGTAAATCACTCCGTCTTTTTTAACGACGACTTCATGACTAACATCCACGATCGGAGCACAGCTAAGAGTGATCGACTTAAGAGTGTTACGCACACCTTCCGCAATCCCTTGAACTTGGGCTGAATAATCAGACGCGCACACGTCCCCAATCACACCACCGGTCATTTCAGCCATCGCCGCGAAACGATGGCCATAAGAATAACCCTCGCCCTTTAAACAAGCCTCGTCGCCAGGACGAGTGATGACCGAATGGAAACTCATCGCTTTTTGACCGTTGAACTGAGTCTGGATGTATTTCACAAAATTTGATGGATCGTTTTTCACCCCATTAGCGGATTCATCTTCATCCGAAATCAAGACAACGGCTAATTGAGCATCGTTGCGGATAAAGTTTGCGTTCGTACCGGCAACCGAACGTTCTACGGCACGGTAAGCAGCATAAATACCTTGCTCTGAACCCGACCCGGTTTCGGTACGTTGAAGTGTATTACTTAATACAGTACGCGATGTCGCATCGGCCATGCCGGAATTCAAGATGTAAGTATTTGTTAGACCCTTCATTGTTACTAAACGACCGTCACCATAAGTTTTATTTGCTGGGTCTGTTGTGGTCACTGCGATCTGCCAATCCAAACCTTTTACGACATCAAGGAAATTACGCACGCGAGAAGCCATGCTTTTTTGTTCGTATTCCATGGAGCCCGAGTTATCGATGACAAACAAGATGTCGACTTTGTTGTATTCATTCACTTTTACGTTGTGAACCATGTTTTTATAGAGCGAAGTTACTTTGAAAGAAATTGAACCCGAAGAGCTGAAGCCCAATTTATCTTTTGCCGCTACCGAAAGAGTGTAATCGCCCGCAGCCATTTTAGGAATAATGACTTTGTTTTGACCTGCGCCGCAAGCTTTGCTGATTCCTGCAAACTTACATTCGACGGCATCAACACCCGCGCCATCATCTGTGACGTTGAAAATGATTTCAACGTCCGCGCCTTCTTCCACCGGTGCTGTCGGATATTTCGCAAACACGATATTTGGACCGATTTGATCGATGTAGATACTGCGCACATAACAAGGGCTTAAACGTCCGTCGTCATCTCGGTATCTTACGCTGATGGGGACAAGTTGATTCTTCTTAACGCTGCTATAAACGGCAGCGTCATCGTAATCTCTCCACGCCGTGCTACTGCATTTTTCATCTTCAGAGATAGAGGTATAGGCTGCCGCAAATGGAGGGAAGAAATCCAATTGCAAAGATGTGGAAGCCGTAAGCACCGCGCCTTTGTTAAGGTCGAAGCCTTCAATTTCCGTTCCGGGAGGTGTGACGACTCCACCACTATTATCAGATGGCGGCGGATTTGGATCCGTGATCACACTGAAATCTTCGTTGTTCAATCCCGTTGACGGAACTTCGGTGCTGCCGTTATCGCTCAAACATCCGGTGAGCATCAGCCCCGCAAGCAACACTGTCATCAATCCAAGATTTCTCATACCTTTTCTCCCTATCCCTAACTCTAATTTTCGGCCAACTGGCGCGGATTACAAGCGAATCTCACTCTGAGAAAAAAGCGACTAACACATTGCCATTCCAGAAAACTTTTGTGTCAAAATGTTCTTCGTTTTCCTTATTTCCCTCTCGTATTCGCGTGTTTACCTCTTATCTTCTCAACCTTTTCTGCACGACTGCTTCGAGCGACGACCATCGCGAGGATGGGCTTCGAACGACGGATATTAGAGGGGAAGTGGGGGCTTTGCTCTACGGGGGACGCCATCCGGGCTCAGTCGTCGCCGCTGCCAATGGCATCGGTTCGCGCATCCATGCGCCGACGAAGCCCCCTTTAGAACAAAGCCCCCACTTCCCCTCTAATATCTGTGCTAAATCCGACATCACTCGCTGCGCTTGTGATTGGTTTGCGCTAGAAAAATTCCATGACGGCATTTCTAAATTTAAATTCTGCTGTGAGATTTTTTTCTTCACGAAAAAAAATGTAACCCACTTTTTCCTGTCGCTGATTTTTCGTTTCCCCTCGCGTGAATTTCGCGGATCGTTTATCACTAAATCTTTTTGGGGGTAGGGCCTTGGCTTTTTTCTAAAAAGGGGGCTTCGTCGGCGCCACGATGGCGCGAACCGGCCCTTTAGGGACGGCGACGACTGAGCCCGGATGGCGTCCCCCGTTTAGGAAAAAGCCAAGGCCCTACCCCCAAAAAGATCGTCGTGTGAGGAACGGTCAGTGAAATTCGTCAGTGTGGTCGCGAAAAGATTGAAGCAGCGGCAGGATGTCTGCGGGCTTCATTGTTTTTGGGGCGGTGAAAAGTTTTTCGACTGCAGGATTTGGGTTTGAGGCGATGTCGCCGTCGTGGAAGGCCATGGACCATGTGGGGAAGAGTCTTTGTTTGGCCGGGCCTTCGATCAGAATTTTTACTTTGTAGTTGCGGTCGTCATGACGAATTCGCTCTAAGGTCGTTCTTACTTTTTCTTCTTGGCCTTCTAGAAGTTGCAAGAAGTGGCCGTCTTTATAAATGAGTAAACCCGTGATTTCGGCCTTGGCGTTGTGAGTTCTTGAGACTTCAAGAATTTCCTTGATGTCGGTATAAGAGAGATCATCCGCGGCTTCACTGAAGTAAACCAGTTGGAAAATCTCTCCCATAATCCTCTCTCCTACGCTGGTGGCGCCATCAACATGATGACAGCATCGCCTTTGACGACCACATCACCATTTGGTTTTGCGACATTCGTTTCGACCGTGCAAATGCCTTTTTCTTTACGAATGCCGGTCACCTTAATGGTGATGACAATAGTATCGTCGATAAATACGGGATTCACAAATTTCAGTGTTTGTCCTAGGTAAATACCGCCGCCACCAATGCCATCTACCAAAGAGCGGGAAATCAAGGCCCCGACGATCATCCCGTGAGCGATACGTTTACCAAAACGGGTTTTTGCGGCATAAGCATCATCCAAATGAATGGGATTATGATCCCCAGACATTTCTGCAAACTGACGAACCATTTTATCCGTCACTTTTACTTCAATTACTGCTGTATGCCCTACGTCGATATGATGACCCATTACTCAAACTCCTACAGAATATTCGCAGCCAACTCGGCCAAAGCAGATCGTTCACCTTTTGTGAGTGTCACATGGGCCGCGATAGGGTGACCCTTGAAACGCTCAACAGCATATGTCAAACCGCTGTTTGCGGAATCCACATAGGGGTTGTCGATCTGATAAACGTCCCCCGTCAAAACCACTTTCGTGCCTTGACCTGCGCGAGTAACGATCGTCTTGATTTCATGCGGAGTCAAGTTTTGTGCCTCGTCAACAATCAGGTATTGCTTCGGAATGCTGCGACCGCGAATGTATGTCAGCGGTTCAATGTTCAGCATACCTTGATTGATCAACTCTTGAGCACGCCCTGCGGCTTTTTTGTCCGCACCCATCAGGAATTCCACATTGTCAAAAATCGGTTGCATCCAAGGGTTCAACTTTTGTTCGATGTCCCCTGGCAAATAACCAATGTCTCGACCCATTGGAAAAATCGGACGAGAAACTAACAATCTTTGGAATTGTCCTTGATCTAAAGTTTTATGCAAACCGGCAGCAATCGCCATCAAGGTTTTACCCGTACCGGCCTTACCGACCAAAGAGATAAACATGATTTCATCGTTTAACAAACAATCTAAAGCAAACGCTTGTTCGACGTTGCGAGCATGCACTCCCCAGATTGAATCCGCCGCTTGTACCAATGGGACAATCGCTTTTTCCGCGTCACTAAAACGACCAATCGCCGAGTGATTCGGATTGCTCGCATCTTTCATGATCACGTATTGATTGGCATAAAGTTTCATGTCCGGAACAAAGCGCTTTTCGCGATAAAAAGCATCAATCTGTGTCGGGTTGACCATGATCTCTTGATAGCCTTCATAAAGATCATCGCGGTTGATATCGTTGGCGTCGTAATCATTGGCGATCACGCCGTAAACATCGGCCTTAATACGAAGATTGATGTCTTTGGTGATCAGTTCAACCTTTAAACGCGGATGTTGTTTTTGCAAAGCCAAAGCCGTATTTAAGATACGATTATCAGCTTTTTGCTGATCCAACTCGGAAGGCATGCCGGCCAACATCAAATCGGTATTGATGTAAACCATCGTCTCTGAGTTTTCAATTTGCACACCACTCGCTAAAGAACCTTTTGCTCTTAGCACGTCGATAAAGCGGCTGAACTGACGAGCATTTCGTCCATTTTCACCTTGGTCACGTTTAAACTTGTCTACTTCTTCAATGACGGAAATAGGAATATGAACATCGGCGTCCCCAAAACGCAAAATGGCTTGAGAATCGAAAAGAATAACATTGGTATCAACTACAATTTTTCTGCGCTTTACTTTACTCAAGGACGACCCTCCGTAGTAATGGTCTAAAGAGACCCCCTCACTGGGATCTCTTCTTAAATTGCAACAAATTGCAGGACCAAAGTCTACGGAAAAGCCGTATTAGAACGAATTAAGAGATGTGACTGACTTGAACGTCGCCAGAGTCTGTTTTCAGACTTGCGCTGACCGTTTCGATGAATTTAATAAAATGATGAAGTGCGACATCATTCACACTGCCTTTGATGAAGTTAGCCCCGTGACGAACAACGCCCTCATCTTCAATCGCACGCGCGTTTGTCACACGGATCGTGAACGGAAAATATGTTGAGTGATTTAGGTACACACGCATTGCTACTTCTTCACCCGAAGCAAATCCGCCTTCGAGCAATTCAAGGTCAAAAGCCAAACCGCTGTCAGAGATGTCATAGAGTGCGGCCTTTAAAAGGCCCTTCTCTGGAAGGACTACGAAAGCCCCTACGAATTCAGTTAAAATGGTTCTTTTTACATGGCGTCGGTCACGGCTTAAAATTTCCTGACGAGCCGCTGTAATATCGTGGACATCGGCCGCCGTCGTAACTCTCTCATTTTCCACAGAATTTTGAGATTTTAGACGTGACGTGATATCTAGAACTTTCCCCATTTTTCCCCCTGGTAGATAAAAACTTATCGGAAAAAAACGTTTCAACTTTAGCCGTCTTGCACCAAAGTCTAGTTTGTCTTACATTGAGACAGATGCCTGTGATTCGCGCGATTTTATTCAGTTCTGGGTTTCATATTTTAGCCATTATCTGCTTGGTCTGGCTGGCTCCATTACTTGCGCCTAAAGCTCCACCAGAAACCATCCAAGTAGAACTCTATCCCGAAGGTCGTATTTTAGAGGCCCTTTTGCCGGCAGAAAAAAAACGCCAAGTCGTGCGCCAAGCTTTGGTGCCTGAAAAGTTAAAAGTTAAAGACGACGAAACTTTGGCAAAGCTTTTATCCGCAGAAAAACAGCGTGTGCGTGAGCAAACTCAAGCTTCTGAAACGGGCATGACCGCCAATCGCGCAAATACAGCCAGCCCTAGCCAAGAAAAACCAGATCAAGCCGTTACTGAAAAAACCAAGCGTGCCGCAGATAAAAACACCGAACGTGATCCCGATGGTTATAAGCCCGTCGACATCACCGATGATTTGCGCCAGATGAATCAGTTAGAGGGCATGTCCACTGTCGGCGACAGGCTTGAAGTCAAAGTGGGTTCATTCACTGCCCTGAATACCGATCGCCATTTGTTTTATTCTTTTTATTCACGCATGGAAGAATTGATTCGCTATCGTTGGGAAACCCGTGTGATGCAGGCCATGGAAACTTTAAATCCCGCACTGGCTCCGCGTGGAACCACCTCGTGGGAAACTCAAGTCGAATTTTTATTGGATAAGCACGGCAATGTGCAAAAAGCAAAAATCATGAAGCTTTCAGGGATGCCGTCTTTTGATTTGACGGGACCGGCTGCTTTTAAAGATGCTCGCGTGATCCCCAACCCTCCCCCTGAAATGGTTCAGGAGGACGGGTTTATTCATATCAACATCGCCTTCACGGTGAACTACAATCCAAAGTGGTTTGCACGTTCTGAAGACAACTAGAAGTTGTCAGATCCCAAGTACTTCTTGGCGTGCTGAGGGCATGGCCATTGTTTCGAAGACGTGTATTCAGTAACACCCCAACGAATTAAAGGCGAATGCTCAGGCTCACTGATGGATAGGGCTTTGCGCCCCTTGAACGCCGACAGAATCTGATTCAAGTTAACAATCGTCCCCGGCGCCACTTCATATTTGTACTGAGAATAGAACTTCTCCAGCTGCTTAGGCGTCGGTGAAATACGTTTACTTTTCAAATAGCGCATCGCTGCCGCGGGCAAATAAGCAAGCTCGGTTTGAATGCGAGTGTCGCGAGTTGGTGTCGAGAAACCATCGTAATCATCGGGACTCATGCAGCTACGCCCATTATATCTGGATTGATAGGCGTTCCATCCTTCCAAGACAACTTTGATACGATCATTCAAGCCGTTATTGATATTTCCCATGACGGCATTAAGCTCTTCCGTCGGATTAATTTCGCGTCCCGCGCCCTTTCCCTGCAAACGCGAGCGAACTACGTCAGACCAAGCTTTATCCTGAGCCCACATTGCCTTACGCCCCGCAACCACCGTGTCTTTTGTCGCAAAGATAGCCGAAACCCAGTTCGCCAAACCGAATTGTTCCATGCTTCCGTTTAAACGGCTTTCCAAAGGCTGACCTTCTGTATAGGGCCACTTCCATGCACGATAGCCTGAGTTTTCATTAAACGGAGCGTACACATAACCGTTGCGCACGTTCAAATTTCTGACGGCCGCTGGCACGGTGGAGCTGATATAAGCCACAAGTCCACTTGCTGAAACATTTTGTACGTAAAAAACGTGATTGGAAGCAAGTACTGGCGGCGTCCAATTCACACCATTTTTCATTTCTTTTTTCGGAGAGTGCAAAAGCATTGTTCCCGGAATCACACTGCCACGATTGATGGCAATTGGATAGGTTTCTGAAATCAATGTCCCTGTATCCGTGTTAAGATTCACTAAACGAATAAATTTTCTTAAGCGTTCGGTGTCATCAGAAATACTATCAAATTGAGTGTTACGATCAGAAAGATTAAGACCGTTCCAGTTATAAAAGTTTACTGGCAAGCCATTTTCAGCGGCAAAGATCACACGCAATGTGTAAGCGGCATCGGCACAATCGGTGGGAATATTATAATACGGAGTACCTGGGTGATTGAAATAATCTAATGGTAATTCATTGATGTATTTGCCAAAAGCTTTTTCCCATTGGGCATTCCAACCATTGGTAACTTTCCAAACAGCCGCATGAGAAATTGAACCCACGATGAAGGGTACCGAAAGAGCCGCTAATTGAACGAAACGACGAAGCATAGTAACTCCTCTATTGCCAAAGCGGGTCGCCACCCACAAATAAAGACATTTGGATATCGGGTAAGAAGAACTTATCGAATTTCTTAATGTCATTAGCAAATTCAAACGTTTTAGTCTTAAGATCAAAAATGAAAATACCTTCGTGCGCCTGACGTAGGCCCGACGGCGTGGCCAATATTAACACCTCGCGACCTAATTGAGATTTTGCTATATACAGGCCTAGCTGACCCACATTTTCAGAAGAGATATATTCAGTGGCATCGACCAATTCGTTGAACGTTTTTAAGTTTTCTTGGATGAATTTTTTAACATCCAGGCTGCCCTTGCGTTCTTTAAATTTTATATTTGAATATCTAATCGCGGAAGCCGACCAAGCATACGTCGCGCCTGGGGCTAGTTCATCGGTTTTGTAAGTCACCAGGCGTGTGCCGTCGGCTAAGAGGATCTTTCCGTTCACCGTTGTGGGGTTGATCCAGCTTTGCGTTTCTGGATCAATCATCCATGCCTTTAAGTCGGCAGGATTTTTGTTTTCAGCCGGCATCACTAATAAAACATCTTTTTTATTGATGACCACTTCAGGCTTCGAAAGCCAAGAAATACGGCGCGAGTTCGTTTGGATGTTCGCAATCGCCGGGACGACTTTGCTTGATAAAAGTTCTTTTTCGGAAGCTCGTAATTTTAAATTTTGCAAGGCTTCAGGATATTGGTCAGCGAATTCATGAATAGACAAGGTTTTCCAATTCGGATCAAAAATCTTAGAACAGTTTAATGAAGCTTGCGCCGCAGGAACCTGCAATAAAAATGCAGCCACAACCAACAGATAAGAGTTTAGACCGAGCCTCACAAAATCACCCTTTCCTCAAAAAGCGAGCCTCCCCGAATTAAATTCGCGAGGCTTGCCGAGTCCTTAGGGATGCAATCGTGATGCCCTCAATAGCTAATTTTTAAGAGTTTTAACTGATTTTAGGTGTCAAAGTTTTCGACAAGGGCCGAAGACCGCTATTCTCTTTCACTGGGCTTTTTAGGGATGAACTTTAAAGAAGCCGAGTTGATACAATAGCGCAAACCCGTCGGCGCGGGACCGTCGTCAAAGACATGTCCTAGGTGAGAGTTTGAAACTTTCGCTCTGACTTCCACGCGAATCATTCCATGGCTTTCATCTCTAAATTCAACCACTGCATCAGGCGAAACCGGTTTAGTGAAACTGGGCCAGCCGGATCCTGAGTCAAATTTATCATCACTCGAGAAAAGTGGAACACCCGAAATCGCATCGACATAAAGGCCTGGCTCGTGGTTATCCCAGTACTCATTTTGAAAAGGACGTTCCGTGCCGTTTTCAACCATGATCCGGTATTGCTCCGGAGTTAGAAGTTTTCTCAGTTCTTTTTCATCGTTTGGAAGGCCGCATTTTAGGATTTTCTCTGACATAATGGCTCTAAACTACCTTAGTCTAGTTGCTTAAGTCCAGAGATGCTCGAGAATCATGTCATGCGCCACGAGCCCTGGTAATATGATGGATATGAATAAAATCATTTCTACACTTGGCTTACTGGCAACGATGACTCTAAGTTCTTACGCGCATGCTTTCTATACCGAGCTGGGCGCCTCTTATGGCAGAAAAACGACCACGTTTGACCAAGAAAACTCTTTTGATACGGAATCCATCACGGGTTCTCTTTCAATTTACTTCTTAGAGCGCATGGCATTAGAGCTGAGCTACACTGATGCCACCGGCGTTAAAAAAGAAAAAGCAAGCTTAACGGATCCTCGCCGTACCACGACTCAAAAATCCCAAATTCTGGGCGCTGACTTAATTTTGGCCTTTGCCGATAAGAAAGCCCTTTTCCAACCCTACGTCAAAGGCGGAGGCGCGCAAATCAAACGCAGTCAGACGGCGGTGATTGAAGGTGCGGGAACAGCTTCTATTGACCCGGAAACAGCCACGGTTCCCAGTTACGGGGCCGGCATGAAAATTCAACTGACAGAAACTTTCGGTTTAAAATTCAGTTACGATGTTTGGAAAACGCCCCTTGATGGTGGCGCCCAAACGGATGACTCCTCCATCCGTGCCGGAGTGACCTGGATTCTGTAATGAACAAAAAATCTCTGCTGGCTCTTTCATCTTTGATGTTCGTCTTAAGTGGTTGCCAGTTAGGTTACATTATGAAATCCGGCGTGGGACAAATGAAGCTGCTTCATAGCCGCGTTCCCATCAACGAAGCCTTGGCCGACCCAAAGCTTGAAGAAGAAAAAAAATCAAAACTGCGCTTGGCGCTTGAGGCGCGTGAGTTCGCGGAAAAAGATCTTCACCTAAAGCCCACCAAAAATTACACCTCTTATGTCGAACTAGGTCGCCCCTATGTCACCTATGTGGTGAGTGCCGCCGAAAAATGGGAATTAAAAACCTATCAGTGGTCTTATCCGTTTATGGGAAAAATGCCTTATAAAGGTTACTTCAGCGAACCGGATGCTTTAGAAGAAGAAAAAGAAATGCAGGGCAAAGGGTTAGACACCTACATGCGCGGCGTTTCGGCATATAGCACCTTGGGCTGGTTTAATGATCCCATTTTAAGCTCCATGCTTCGCTATGACGATTATGATTTGGTTAACACCATCATTCATGAAACCGTGCATGCCACCTTATTCATCAAGCATGAGGCCGATTTCAATGAACGTCTTGCCACATTCACCGGCACAAAGGGGGCTGAGCTTTTTTATCAAAAAAAAGAAGGCTTAGAATCCCCGACACTGAAGCAGCTGAAAGACGAAGGTGAAGACAGCAAACTTTTTTCAGAATTCATTTCTGCCGAACTGGATGAACTTAAAGTTTGGTACCAAAGTTTAAAAGCTTCCGATCGAGTCGAAGAAAATCGTGTCGCGCGCATCCGTCAAATCCAAGAACGCTTTACCAAAAATTTAAAGCCTCGCCTTAAAACTAAGAATTTTGATCATTTTCCAGAGCTCAAACTCAACAATGCCCGTCTGCTTTTGTATAAAACCTATATGCAGGACTTGAGCGACTTTGAAAAGCTGTATGAGTTGTCGGGACGGAATTTTTCAGAATTCATTCAACGTTGCAAAAACTTAGAGTCCGCACAAGACCCTGCCACGGCGCTAAAAAAGCTCATTTCAGAGTCAACCCTACCAGCGACAAATTCCATCTAGTCCTGTAGACTTGAAATCTAAAAAAGAATATTCTTGATCGGTAACTCCCGAGAGAGGTTGCCATGAAGAATCTACCTTTAGCATTTTTGATCTGCATATTTACTTTTGGCTGCGCTTCGCAAAAAACAACAACCGCTAATGATCCGAAGAATTTTAATAACATCGCGGTGATTTCGGTGATGGATGCTCCGACAAATCCTCTGACGAACACCGATCAGGTTATCACCCAGGAAACTTTGGTCTCCCTCAAAAGCTCGAACAAAAACTCTTTTGAATTGCAAGTTGACAGCAAAATTGTCACCGCAGAACGCGAACAAGCATTGGCCTTAAAAGATATTTATTTAGGAAATCGATATCAAACATTAGAAAAATATTTTTTGGATCAAGCCAGCGCCCAAAACGCCGAATATCTTTTAGTTATTCATCCGTCTCCTCATCCTATGTTTGCTAGCTATACTCCTGGCTATGGCTTGTACTGTGCGCGCAGCGAAGCCAAGGCAGAACTGCAAGGTTATTTCTTACTTTCAAGTGAGCTTTGGGACGTTAAAAAGCAGGAAGTTGTACGCCGCGTACAACTTTCTCCGACAGATTTAAGTTTTAATACCGGCAAGAAATGCACAAACGTTGCCGTCTCGAAAAACCTTATAGACTCTTATAAAGAAAACTTCACAGGCCTGGCGAAAAAATCCAGCGGTTTGATTTTATCACGCACAGGAATTTTATAGAAATCCTGATAAGTAGAGAGTTCGCTCTAGTTTCAAGAGCAAATACTAAATCTGAAGATTTGTTTTACACCTCTTGTACCAATTTCTTTTCATCACCCTCGTAGACATCTCGAAGTGTTCAAAACGCCACTGCGAGCTTTGGCACGTATTTGGCTTTAGCCTTACTTGCCTAGTTTGAACGTAGAAATTTAAGAGGTTTAGGGTGAGGATCTTCTTAGCAATTTCAGTATTTTATACGATCATGGTGTCAGTATGCGCCCACGCCCTGACGTCAACTAGCACGCTTCCCGCAAACATCAATAGTCCGTCTTTTCGCTTCGGCTCTATTGATGGCATTGATCAAAAATACACCGAAGACGGCCGCCTGATGAAGTTAGGCGACTATCGTTCTGTCGTTTTCGATTCAGCCACTTTATCTAGATACAATCCTGACGCTAAACGTTTGGTGGATGCCTTAAATCGTTTCGGTGCTCACAAACTGGGTGATGATTTTAATCTTGGTGTTTTGCGTGTCGACACAAAACCACAAGTTAAATATTTCGCTCCGATATTTGCTCGCGGTATCACAAAGCAATGGACATTGGGCGTCGGTTTACCGGTTGTGTCTTATAAGAATGACATTTCACTATCTCAGCAGTTTTCAAATATCGAATATTACCGTTCGCAATTTAAAGGCATCAGCCCGGAATTGGATGAAGCATTAAATACGGATCTGGGCCAAGCGGCTCGTCAGACATTAAAAAATAAAGGCTATAAAGATCTTAATAATCGCAACGAGTCTTTCTTAGGAGATATTCAAGTTGCGAGTATCTATAAATTCTTTGAAACCGCGGACAAAGCTTTGATCTATCAGGCGCAGCTAACCTTACCAACAGGCCCTAAATATGATGCCGATGACTTGGCGGCTTTAAATATCTTTGGCCGTACCAACATCAACAACACTTTTGCGTTCTCTCAACGTTTAGGTGGTGGATTTATCGCGGTTCCTTACGCTTCCTATATCTTTAATATTCCTGACGACATCACCATGCGTGTTCCATTAGACGCCGACGACTCACTGCCGGATGCCTCCAGCAAAGAAAACGTGACCCGTCACATCGGCAACACGGCCACCGTCGGCGGAAATCTTTTTTACGAAGCTTCTGATTCTTGGACGCTGGGTGCGGGATACGACATTAACGCCAAAGAGGCCGATCAATTCAAAGGCTCCAAAAATTCTCGCTATGATTTACTTGCCACAAACACCCGCACGCAGTTCCAACGCGTTAAAGGTGAGATCTCATACAGCTCGGTAAAATCGTATTTTAAAAAGTCTGCCGTTTTGCCAATGATCGTTTCGCTAGAGGTTTCTGACGTGATCTCCGGAGTCAACGTTGAGCGGCAGTTAGTACAAGAACTTAACGTCATGATGTTTTTTTAGCCGCCCCGTGGGCAAGAGGCGCAGCGGCCAGGGGGCCGCGGAGCTGGATTGAGCTGGACTTAAAGAAAGGATAAAATGAAAAAGACATTTCAACTCATCATTTTTAGCATCTTCATTTTATCCGCGTGCGCGCCCGCCGTGGAAGAGCGCGATTTCGGACAAGCCAAACAAGGTTTCGGTCCAAAGACTCAAGATATTGATCTAAGTTCGGACTTACGTGCCTTTGAAAATGAACCAGTACAACTTTCTTGGCAAGGCGTCGTTTCCACTGACAGCTATTTCCGCCAAGCAGAAAATATCGTCCTTTTAGGACAAGCGCTGCAAGACAGTGACCTTAGCCAAAAAGGCGTTTCTTGGATTCGTCATTTTTATCAACAGCCACAAGTAACAAGTTATGTGGATATGGCGCAATCCCCGTTTGCGGCGATGGCGGCAGCGTATACTCAGACCGAAGTCATGGGCAGCTTAAATCAAGTTGCCGACGAGTTAGCCGCTTCAAGAAAGACTTTGAACAGCACCATCTTAAACATGGGAAAAAGGCATCCATGGCCAGCAAAGCCCACGCCATTGGGTACGGCTTTGCAACAGGTCGAAGATTTCACCCAAAATGTCCTAAAAGCAATTCCACAGATGAATCTGCCCGCTATTATCAGCGAAGGCGTTTCGGCCGAATTAAAAAAACAAACAACCCCCATGTTTCAACAAGCGCAAAAGTCCATCGTCCGACTGGATGAGGCACGCAGCCTAAGTCAAACACTTAAAGCCTTGGATGAAGCTTTAGCGCAATTTGGATTTGAAGTTCCAAAAACATTGCGCACAAGTTTACAGCAAGGTCGCCAGTTAGGTCGCAGCATTGATGCGGCCAAAGATGCCCAAGGGGGACTGACTGTTTTGGTGGATGTTTGGCGCATGCTAAGCGCACAAGAACGAGCTTCTTATTTTAAACCCTTAAGTTCTTCTTTGTATGATTTCTTAAGTAAGCAGTCCGACAAAGACCTCCAATGCTTGCGCACAGAAGGTTGTTCGGGTGGCCTGTTTAACGGCATCGCTAAAAAGCTATTCATCCTGCCAGAAATTAAAAAATACGGTATTTCGCAATTGCAAAACGAAATGAATGTAAAGACCAAAGCCTACGTTTTGACCGACGTTCGTCGTTATGCTCAATCCTATTTACCACAGATACCGGGAATTTTCGCTCAACGTATCGATGCGGGCTTAATGAAAGAAGCCTCTCGATTGTCGTCAGTACAAAAAGACTATCCAGGTTATTTCGGAACGCTGTTGTCTTCTTGGGGCAAAGGCAAAATGCCTTCTCAAGGAGGGAAAATTTATGGATTTGAAACCTCTAACATTCAAATTAATTTAAAATCCGGCAGTGGTTTATCTTTACAAGCTTCCGGGGCGGTGGAAGATTTAAAAGCTCCGACCGCCGGAACTTCAATGTCGGTGAATTCTCTGTTAATGGCCCACAGTCCCTCTGGCGATTCTTTGGCTTTTCAATCCGCCCTTTCACAAATCAATAAATTAATCAGTATCGGTGGCTACCGCGATACAAATGACAAGCTGATCCCGGCATTGCTTTCACCCGTAGGTCATGAAAAGACACCGCTGGATCTTATGAACTTTTCAGCGAACTTAAATTCTTACCGTATTCCCGATAAAATTAAATTGCGTGATGCCTTTCACGCGAATCAAAATATCACTTACGCCAAAGATTTTTCGGCCAGTGCCTTTGCGGATCAAATTAAAGGCCTAAGTGAAATGTTGCGCATCACGGCTGACTGGAAAAACACGAGCTATGACCATTTAGTGGGTCATATCAAGGCCCAAGAACTGACAAATGAAATTCAGTCCGAAGCCTTGAATCGATCTTTATTTCCTAAAGATATGCTTTTTGCCTTAAACATCGCTGACGTGGCCGTCCTTTTACAAGACATCACAAAACGGGCGACACCGGTTTTCTTGGTCAGCGTTGATAATAACATCGTGTGGGCCGATCAATATTCAACCAGTGACGAAACGGCCGTCATGGGCGGTATCGTAGATATTAAAGATGGTAAAAAATCAAACATCGTGCGTTCTAAAGACGTCGCGCAGTTTTTGGTCGCCATTGCCACGTTTCTAGAGGCGACAGAAGGACTTGAGAACACTCGTTCCCCTCTACTTTTAGAAAAAGACGCCAACGGCGATACACCGCTCAGCTTGCTTCGCCAAGGGCGAGCCGATTTAAAGCTTCTGGTCGTGGCCTTAGCTAATTTTATTTCCAATCAGTTGGTTTCAGAAAATGCATTGATTCAATCGCAATACTATTTGCATCAAATGACTCGCTCGAACAACCCGGTTTACAATGTTGAAGAACAGGTAATCTCGATCCGCGCCCTGCTTAAGGCTTGGCAGATTTCTAAAATTGATGCCTATATTTGGTCGGCCCAAGAAATCTATTTTGCGATGAACAAACAGCTCTTCGATGGCCAAGAAAAATTTTACCTCAACGGTGATAAATCGGCTTTGGATTTCCCGATGAAGGTAAATACCTTACTCGCCTTAATGGAGCTAAAGCCGCACTTACCTCGCGCAAGTCAGATTCAATTAGAAAAAATCGCTGCGCCATGGTTGGCGAGCCTGCGTTCGCTGTAACACCGTTCTCGGAGTTGTCGCTCAGAGAACAATCCTGTTTTGACGCACAGGCAGAACTCTTAATCCTATTGTGATTCTGAATATTTTTTTACTAGAATGCTGCGAATGACCGGTAAAAATCTGCAATATCATATTAAAGTACTTAAAGATGAACTGAATTTACGTCGCAAAAAAAATCCTTCCTATTCTTTGCGGGCGTTTGCCAAGTACTTGGAAATCAGCCCGTCTTTATTGTCGAACTTATTACGTGGCCTTAAAGGCATCTCAGATAAAAAAGCGGGAAATATTGCTAAAAAGCTTCAGCTCGACGCTGAGAACAAGAAATTTTTTGTTCTGAGTGCGGTGGGGGCTCACGGCCGATCGGCCACAAAAAGAAAAGGCGCGGCGGCTGAGTTAGAAAATTTGAAAAAGCGACAGGACAATACAGTAAAATTCGCGGGCAATGAAATCGAAGTCATCCGCAGTTGGCACTATCTAACTTTTCTTGAGCTTTTAGAATTAAAGGACTGTGACCACTCAATCACGTGGTTTGCGCGAAGGTTAGGACTTTCCACTATGGCTACCGATAAAATTGTTTCGCAGTTGATTTCTTTAAAGATGGTTGAAATCATCGATCAAAAATATACCGCCCGACATGCGGAATCGCAGTCTTCTTTCGATGTACCTTCGCCAGCAATCAAGGATTTTCATCGCAGTGTTCTGACGGAAGCGGCTAAAGCCTTGGTACGCGACGATGTGATGAAACGTGAATACATGAGCATGACCTTTGCTTTCAATGAAAAGAAGGTGGCCGAAGCCAAAGAGGCCCTTCGCGAATTTCAAACTCAGTTTGCGTCTCGTTTTTATGAGCAAGATGCGGAAAAAGATTCCGTTTATCAGCTCTCTCTGCAATTCTTTCGCACAGATTTACCCGTAGGTGATCACAAATGAAACTTGTCTTAATTCTGTTTACACTTTTGCATTCTGCTTCCTTATTCGCCGGCCCTCGGGTGATTGGCAACGGGGGGGGGCTTTGGACTTGTCATGACGCTCAAGGTGAAATGCAATTTGGCGTTCTGGTAGATCTTTATGAAGCAAGCAACGAATTTGAGTTGCCGGTTATTTTAGGGCAGTATTCAGACACTCCTGAAAGTGTCTTGAAATCCCGTCAAAAGTGGTTACAAGAAAACCTGCCCCAAATAGACAGTTTATTGAGGCCCTATCTTGAGAGAGTTCAGAAAAATATTCACTTCGTTGATGCGAAACTTCGCTCCATTGAAGATATTTACAATCGCATCGAGCCCGGTTACGACTTTTGTTTTACCGAGAACATAAAATACACCCAGTTCGCGAACTTCACCGTGGACGGGCGGATTTTGATCAGTGAACAGCTTTGGTATTCATCAAAAATTGCGGCTATAAATAAAGCCGCCCTTATTTTTCATGAAGCAATCTATCTCATGCTGCGAGAAACAAAGAACGAAACGGACTCAGTCAACGCTCGTTACATTACCGGGATTTTGTTCACAACACTTAACCCCACCGAGATGAAGAAGAAATTAAGCCATGTCATGGATCTGCAGCAGTAACTGCCCACTTAAGGAGTCCTGTTCGCTGATATTTTTTTGAGTAAACACTATTTGTTTTCTTAAATTTCAAGTCCCCTATATGCACCCTTAACTCATCACTAAATAATTTGAGTTCTCAATTTTCAAAATCCTACTTCCGATAAGACGTCCATTGGGAAGCCGAGGGAACATGGACAAATTTGGGACGTTTGTTTTAGGTGCATTACTTTTAAGTTTCTCTGCATACGCGACGCCAGCCTTGCTTACTTATCAAGGGCGTATCATCAAAAGTGACGGAAGCCCCCTTGAATATCCCAGTGTGAGTTTTATTTTTCAAATCACTGATCCCAGCGGCGCATGCGTGGTGTACCAAGAACAGGTTGACGGCTATGACATGACTCACTCTAAGGGTATTTTTGATACCGCGATTGGATCTGGAAGTCGTTCTTTTCCCGCTACGGGGGTATTCACGGTTTTAGATTCCTTACGTAATGGCGTGAGCCTTTCCTGCCAAGGTGGATCCACTGTCACGTTGCCTTTACACGCCGGAAGACTTTTAAGAGTTTCTTTCTGGGATGGGCGGGGATGGAGGTTAATCTCTCCTGACTCCGAAATCCGCACAGTTCCTTACGCAGGATTCTCGACGGGCTTTACCGGTTTGTTATCAGGTGACGTGAGTGGGCCGCAAACTTTGACCTCCGTCGACAAAATCAAAGGCGTACCCGTAGATTTAACGGGCAATTCGGTTGGAAAAGTTCTTTCGTTCGACGGTTCGAAATTCGTTCCTGCAACTCTCGCAACAGGAACCACGGGGACCGTAACAAGCGTGACCGGAGGCACAGGACTGGTGGGTGGTACCATCACCACTTCAGGCACCTTGAGTGTCGATGTCGGGACCACGACCGGAAAAATTCTTCAAGTAGCGACAGGTAATAAGCTTCCAATTATCGATGGTTCTAATCTGACCAATCTTGATGCCAGTCATCTCACCACGGGATCTTTGCCAAGCTCATCTCTGCCCGCATTTTCCGGCGATGTTACCTCTTCTGCGGGCTCATCTATCTTAACACTTTCCACAGTTCCCATTTCTAAAGGCGGAACCGGCGCCACTTCAAGAGCAAATGCTCTTAACAATCTTTTACCTGATCAAACAGGTAATTCCGGTCTCTTTTTGCAAACCAATGGAACCGACGCGTCGTGGGTAGCCACCCCGAATACAGGTATTGCTTCCTTAACGGGAGATGTAACTGCTTCAGGGCCGGGGGCCTCCACCGCCACCATTGCGACAGACGCCGTGAACAGCGCCAAAATATTAGATGGAACCATTGGGGTCGTTGATCTCAATTTTGCCAGTACGATGACGGCAAATTCCGGTGTGGTCGTCCGTAACGGAACACAGTTTTTCAATAAGACATGCAGCAATAATGAAATTTTGGTGTGGAACACCTCTAACGGTTGGTCTTGCAGTGCTCTTCCGTCGGCTGGGGGGAGCGGAACCGTGACATCCGTGACGGCCGGAACCGGATTGGATGGAGGATCCATCACCACCTCGGGAACGATTTCGATTGCGGCCGGGGGTGTAAATACGACGGAAATTGCAAATGGTGCTGTCACCGGAGCTAAGCTTGAGACCGTGGGCGGACTCACCGCCGGAACCTATGGCTCTGCTTCGGCAGTTCCCAACATCACTGTGGATACGAAAGGTCGCGTGACGTCAATTTCGACTCAATCGATCAACACTCTTCCCACGGCCTCGACAAGCTCTGGAAAATTTTTAAAATCCGACGGAACAAACTGGAGTGGAGCGGACGTGCGTTTTAGCGACATAAAAAATAGCATGGGCGCTTCGGCATTTAATATTGGGGTTTGTAACGCAAACCAAACCGTCAAATGGTCCGCGTTGACTGATATGTTTGAATGCCAAAATATTGCTTCTTTAGATGCCGCGGCTATCACCACTGGAACCATCGCCGCGGGCCGACTTCCCGCAAGTGCGACCTTGTGGCAAGACGGTGGTTCTTCACGCATTTATTACAGTGCAGGAAATGTGGGGATCGGAACCTCCACCGCCTCGACACCCTTAGACGTAAATGGGGCGGCCGCAGTCAATTCTAGTTTTGAAGGCGTCAGTGCCTACACCAATACCGGCGCAAGCTACACCATCCCTGACACGTCTGTTAATATTCGTCGATTGACGTTAAGTTCCGCGACCTCCGCTATTCGCCTGCCGGCGATGACGTCACCTCCGGGAAAGATGTACAGCCTCACTCTTTTTGTTAAACAAGATGGAACCGGAAATCGAGCACTTTCTATTCTCACCGCATCTGGAGACTCCGTGAAATGGGATTCCAACGTGGCGCCGACAATCGCGACGGCCTCAGGCTCCATCACCATATTGCAATTCATCAAGGCCGCTGATGAGACTGTGTGGTACGGTTCGATGGTGTGGAAAGAAAACTAAGGGGCTTTAGCATGAACCAAAAACTAAAGCGCCGCGAATTCATCAAAGCCCTGACTTCCGTGGGACTCTTGTCAACGGCAGTGACCCTCACATCTTCAAATTCTTGGGCGTGGGTGGCAACCCGCATGCGCAAATCCAAAAACCTTGCCATCGCTTATCTTCGCATGATCGGGGTGGATTCCGGGTCTAACGGTCGAAGCACCACAACCGCCACTGGAGCCACTTGGACTAATGGAACAATGCCGTCCGCGAACAATCAAAAAGGTTCTTGGGCGCTCACCGCTTATAATGGTTCAACTTATGTTGTCCTGCTTTCTCCAGGAAATAACGTGGCCACGTCGACGGATGGCACGACGTGGACATTGCGCACTCTGCCTTCTTCACAGACATGGACGGGGTTAGCCACAAATGGATCAAAATTTGTTGCTATCGCGAGCGCTGCCAACCGAGGCGCTCATTCGAATGATGGCATCACGTGGACACAAACCAATACTCTCCCTTCAGCTTCCAACTGGGCATGCCTCTCGTGGAACGGCACTGTTTTTTGCGCGGTTGCGACAGGGTCCAACCGCGGCATGACTTCGACAGATGGTGTTAGTTGGACCGCGAGAACTCTTTCGAGCACGGCCAATTGGTCTGCGATTTCCTGGAGTGGATCCCTATTTTCCGTCGTGGCTAAGAACAGCAACATCGTAATAACCTCGCCCGACGGAATAAATTGGTCGTCGACAGCATCCTTGCCTGTGCAATCGGACCAACCCTTTCTAATATCCGGCTCTAACGTCATTTTGCCCGCATCAAACTCTTTCTTAAATGGCGATACCTATTTTTCCACGAACGCTTCAACGTGGACCCGCAACAACACTCTTCCTTCGGGTACGTGGAAGCTTTTTCAGTTCATAAATGGCTATTACATAGCGGTAGACTCTGGCACAACCGGAGGAAATCGCTTCATACGATCCGCTGACGGAATCAATTGGACAAGCGGAAGTCTTCCTAATACTTTTACTTGGAACGGACTGGCCTGGAACGGAAGTGTTGCTTGTCTTATTGGCAACAGTATTTTTAGTCCTTTTGGCGATAACAAGGTCATCACTTCCACGGACCTGACAACTTGGACCCAATCCAATTTACCAGCGACCGGTCAATGGTACCAACTGACTTCCAATGGCTCCAATTTTCTTTTATTAGGCAATTATTGGATGAGCGGTGATATCTTTTATCAATCTGTCGATGGGATTACGTGGACCACCCTTTCCATCCCCAGCGGCATGAGTTCAGTCAGCCTTCTTCTAGGAAGCTCGGGTCGATACCTTTCGGTGACCCCTGGTTCCGGCACATGTCTTTATTCCACAAATGATGGTGCGAACTGGAGTACGGTCACCTTGCCTTCAAGCGCGAACTGGAGCTGCGTCACTTATGCTAATAGCCTCTTTATCATTTTAGGCGACAATACATTTTTGACTTCCACGGACGCCACCTCTTGGTCCCAGGCAACCCTACCACTTTCGGCAACTTGGACGTCGGTGGTTTGGACGGGAAGCTTCTATGTCGCGAAAACCAGTGATTCTAGTTTGATGGCGACCTCCGCAGACGGTGTGACATGGTTCGTGGAGGGTATTGAGAAAGCGAACTGGTCTTCCATGGCTCATAACGGAAGCGTTTTTGCCGCCGTTGAGAGTGGCACCAACAAGCTAGCGACCTCTACCGATGGAAGATCCTGGAAAACATCCACCATGCCTTCAAGTTCTGACTGGTCCATAACTGCCCAAGGAACGCGTTTTGGCGCCGTGGGAAGTGGAACGTCCGCCGCTTATTCTGATGACGGGGCATCTTGGACCCCGACAGTCATGCCCAGTTCGCAAAGCTGGGTGGGGATTTCATCTCGATCGAATCAGTTTTTTGCTGTGGGAAATCTTTCCAATCGCGCCGCAATTTCCAACGACGGCACCTCTTGGAGCGCTTTAGGCTCTTTACCCGAAAGCCCCGGCACGGGTCGATGGACCGCAGTGGCCTCAAGCTCTTCATTAGCCGTAGCCCTCGCCGCCGACTCATCCACAGCTGCAAACTCTACCAACGGATCCACGTGGAGCCCAAGCACCTTGCCGGTGGCGGCTTCATGGTCTGCGATGGCATGGAATGGAAGCATTTTTTGCGCTATTGCCTCTGCCGGAAACATCGCCGTCACATCCGCTGATGGTGTTACATGGTCACAACAAACTTTACCAGCTTCGGCAGACTGGAATTCCATAGTTTGGAATGGCAGCATTTTTTGCGCCATTGCTCCCGGAACTGTCGGTGCCATTTCTTCAGACGGAGTTTCGTGGACTCAAGTCACCTTACCCAATGCCTCCTGGAGCTGCTTAGTCTGGAATCAAACTCAATTTTTGGCTTTAGCCCGCGGGGGAACTATCAAGATGACATCCCCTGATGGAGTGAACTGGTCTTCAAGTTCCATAACCAACTATGACTATCGGGCCATCTCTTGGAATGGTTCTCTTTTTTGCGCTCTGAGTGCGGGCTCTAGCAAATTTTATTGTCACATCAGTACTGATGGCTCGACATGGACCCGCTACCAAATTGCTAACGCCTCGTATGACGGGCTTTCGATTGTTTGGAATGGCGCCCGCTTTTACGCCTCCACGGAAACAAATCAGCTTTATAGCTCCCCGGACGGAGCAACTTGGGCTTCGGTCTCTGGACCTAGTTCAGCTAGGTACATTTTTACCCCTCGTCCGTGATTATCATGTGAGGAAGCGTTAACCGAGAGAATTTCCTGTAAACAGTTTTTCAATTTATCTTCCTCTAAACTAATATAAACCTCGTGATCCTAACGCTGAATAATTTGAGTCTTCAACTCCTGATAGCTTATTCCGATAAGATCAAAAGAATTTGAGGGGTCATGAAACAAGTTTGGACGTTTCTGTTGCTATCTATATTCTTTTTAAGCTCACAGGTGCAAGCAACGCCGGCACTGCTGACCTACCAGGGCCGTATTCTTCGAAGCGATGGTACGCCTCTTCAATACCATAATGTCAGTTTTATTTTTCAGATCACTGATCCAGGCGGATCTTGTATAATTTATCAGGAACAAGTCAGCGGCTACGACATGACTCACTCCAAAGGTCTATTTGACACGGCCATTGGTTCTGGCACTCGGTCTTTCCCCGCCTCGGGTGTATTTTCGGTTTTGGATTCATTAAAAAATGGCATTCCCCTTTCTTGCCAAGGCGGTTCGAGCGTCACACTCCCTTTACATGCTGGGCGTCTATTGCGTGTGTCTTTTTGGGATGGCTCGGGATGGAAGATGTTGTCACCAGACAGCGAAATACGCACTGTTCCCTATGCCGGTTTTGCGAATGGCTTTACAGGCCTGCTTGCAGGAGACGTCAGCGGCACCCAATCTTCCGTTTCGGTGGATAAGATCAAAGGGGTGCCCGTGGATTTGACCGGCAATTCATCAGGAAAAGTTCTGGCATTTGATGGTACGAAGTTCACCCCTGTCACTCCCGCTTCCGGAAGTGGTGGTTCCGGGACCGTCACCAGCGTCGCGGCCGGAACGGGACTTCTGGGAGGAACTATTTCGATCACGGGAACGTTGAGTGTCGATGTTGGAACCACGACCGGAAAAATTTTGCAAGTGGGTGTCGGAGATAAACTTCCGTCTGTCGACGGATCCAATCTGACGAACTTAAATGCCTCGCACATAAGTTCTGGAAGCTTACCCACAGCATCCCTCCCGGCATTCACGGGGGACGTCACGTCGTCCGCGGGATCTAATTCTTTGACCTTAGCAACAGTTCCGATCACCAAAGGCGGGACCGGCGCCACTTCGCAGGGTGCAGCCATCAACAATCTTTTACCTTCGCAATTTGGGAACAACGGTCTTTATTTGCAATCGGACGGAACCAATGTTTCTTGGGCCGCCCCAACCCTCGCCGCGGATTCTGTGACCAGTGCCAAAATCTTAGATGGCGCTGTCGGTGTCGCGGATCTTAATTTCGCCGGAAGTATGACGTCAAACAGTGGCCTCATAGTTCGTAATGGCACTCAGTTCTTTAATAAATCCTGCAATGACAATGAAATGCTAATTTGGACCACGTCAAATGGATGGTCTTGTTCCCCCGCGCCATCTGGAGGCGGAAGCGGAACGGTGACTTCAATCACTGCCGGAACAGGGCTTAACGGGGGTAGCATCACGACATCAGGAACAATTTCTATTTCTTCCGGTGGAGTGACATCAACAGAGCTTGCTGCGAACTCTGTCATAACCGCAAAAATAAATGATGGGGCCGTGACAGCAGCCAAATTAGAAACTGTGAGTGGTTTGACAGCGGGTGTGTATGGCTCTTCCACTTTAATTCCAAGTATCACCGTTGATAATAAAGGCCGAGTCACCGCGATTTCGACAAATTCCGTGACATCTCTTCCTTCCGCTTCCGGAGCCTCAGGACAGTATCTTAAATCGAACGGCACTTCTTGGGCGGGCGCAGACATTCGATTTTCTGACATTAAAAATAGTTTGGGAGCGTCCGCGTTCAATACGAATTCCTGTGATGCTAATCAAACTGTAAAGTGGTCATCGTTGACTGATATGTTTGAATGTCAAAACATCGGATCGTTAGATGCGTCGGCAATTACAGGAGGCACAATTGCTTCTGCCCGTCTTCCTGCGGGAGCTTCGATGTGGCAGGATGGGGGCTCTTCAAGAATCCATTACAGCGCGGGCAACGTGGGAATCGGAACGGCCACTCCGGAGACAGGTCTTGATGTGGATCAAGCCATGACATTGCGCAAAGCGTACTTTGAAAAAGTGGGTGATCTTGGGGCCTTGTCTTGTGGTGCGACCAATATCACGGGTTATGCCACAAATATTTATACAGTCACTGCCTGCGCGTCGGGTACAACGACATTAAATATTCCCACCATCACAGGATGGCCCGCAGGAAGTATGTCTTGGAACGTTACTTTCTTTGTTACGGGCCAAACAGCAAGTGTGTTTAACATTTCTTATAACGGAGCTACTAGCAGCGTTTATTGGGATAAAAATTCAACTGGTGGGTCAGGAGGCGCGAGTTACAGCGGCTTTGCGGTCAACTCTGGAACCACAAGTATCATCAGCTGCCTAGTCATGAATAGCAGTGGCGTGAAAGTTTATTGTGGAGTGGCAGCTCAATACTAATGCGTAATCTTATTTTTATTATGATTATTTTAATCACCACTCCCGCCCAGTCCTTCATGGGGATGACGGCCATGCGCTTGGGAAAAAAAGCAGTGGCTGTGGTCGCAGGTGCATTGGAATTTTTTGTGGGGGACCCAGATGGAATCGGGTATCTGGATGGTTATCGGACAACGGCCCGTGTTTTTTTTCCCATGAAAATAAAAGTGAACTCCGGAGAGATATTCTTTCAAGATTTAGCCCTTTCAAGAAAGGTGGATACTGCAGGAAATGTATCTACTTTATCTGGAACTTTTACCGCAGACTCTGACATCGCAATGTCGAGCTTAAGTGCGAATCCTGAGGTGACGATGACCGGAGAGGATTTCGCCGGTAATAAATATTTATTAACTTCATACTCCATCTTAAAATATGACGGGTCTACATTCATGCCCTTTGTTGGATCAATTCCTGGTACGGCCGATGGAACCGGCACGAGTGCAAGTTTTACGTCCTTGTCAGAAATGACCTTTGATTCTGCAAATAATATTTATGTCACAGATAATGGCACCAGAGTCCGCAAAATCACGCCCGCCGGAGTCGTCACCACCATCGCGGGTTCAACCACGGCGGGCAATGCGGTGGGTGTAGGAACGGCTGCTCGTTTTGCCGGAGCTAAATTTATCGCCTTTGCTGCCCCCAACTATCTTTACGTGTATGACGAAGCCTACACCCACATAAAACGTATCGACTTGGCCTCAAGCAACACCGTTTCGCATTTTGCGGGGCCCACCACGACGCCAGGATTCAGCATCGTCGATGGCACCGGCGCTGCCGCGCGATTTATGGTAATGATGAAAATGAAAGTAGATCCTTCTGGAAACCTCTTTGTAACAAACTATACTGTTTTAAGAAAAATCACGCCAGGTGCCGTAGTCACCACCGTTGCCGGCAGAATACCCACCTCAAACCTGGCATATAAAGATGGCACCGGGACTGCCGCAGAATTTGGACTTATCCAAGATTTCGATTTTGATACCAATGGTGATATTTACGTGGCAGATTTTGGCGCCATTCGCAAAGTAACTTCTGCCGGAGTGGTAACCACATTTGTTGGTCATCCACCAAATCGAGGTATGCTAAATGCCAACGGCACGGCCGCAAAGTTTCTAGATATAAACTCTATCGCGGCCATCGGCGGTAATATCTATATAGCGGATACAATGAATAATCTTATTAGACGAAGCAACTCCAGCGGGGTTGTTACCACATTTGCTGGATCGGGAGACTCTGGCTCTGATAACGGCACGGGCTCTGCTGCCACTTTTGATGGCCCTTATTCGATGACTTTTGATAACAGCGGAAACTTGTACGTATATGATAGCGTTAGCTACAGAATGCGAAAAATTAGCCCTAGCGCAGTAGTATCTACCATCGCGGGAGGCGCAGAAGGAAGTGCCGATGGCACGGGCGCCGCTGCACAATTTGGTTCTGTGGGGAGCATGATCGCAGATTCCGCCGGAAATATTTACCTGACCATGACGGATTATTGCGTGGTTCGTAAAATCACTTCCGCAGGTGTGGTGTCGACCATCGCAGGGGTGGCTTCGGATTGCTCTCCGACAAATGGCACTGGAACTGCCGCTAAGTTTGGAAATCCTAAAGGGCTTGCCATAGATTCATCCGGAAATCTTTTTATCTCTGATTCGTGGGATCACACGATCAAAAAGATGACATTGCCTGGCGGAGTGGTCACCACTTTCGCTGGGTCTTCAGGAGCAGCCGGAATCAATGACGGGACAGGCGCCTCCGCCCGTTTTACCGAACCGGGTGCTATGGTTATAGATCCAGCAACAAACAATCTTTATGTTTTTGACTCCGGTTCAGGATTGCTTCGTAAAATCACTCCTGCAGGCGTTGTCACCACGGTCCTAGGAACGAGCAACGTCATAAAAAATCAAACGGGAGCTACGCCCACGTTAGGAATGGTGACTTCTATGACCATCTCTGGCGGAAAGCTTTATCTTGCAGCCAATTATGGGGTCATGCGAATTAATCTGCCATAAGCCTTTTGGCCAAAACTATTTTTCTTCGATGATTTTCGGTGACGGCAAAGGTTTCGCATTTTTGCCGCCGCTATTTTCAGAACTTAAAAGAGTTTTGATTTTATTTGTCAGATCTTGCTTGATGTTCAGGTACTGAACCAAGCGATCCACGCCCAACAGCGGCTTTAAACGATCGATCTCTTGCTCACCAAGCTTGCCGTAATTTTGCGTTAAACGCTTGTATTTGGCGAGCTCAGCTTCCTTCGTCTTAGAGGTACTAGCTTTTCCCATCGCTTCGACAGAGGACTGCAATGCTTGATTTAAACTTGCTTTTTCTTCGTTCAGATTTTTAAGAATTTCGGCGAACTTTTTTTCTTCGATCGATGACAGATTCAGTTCATCGCTCATTTTCCAAATCAGCAGTTCTTCCAGCTGATTGCGTTTCTCCGCAGCTAAAGAAGCCGCGGAGAATAAGTTAAAAAGAAGTAAGATGGTAATCCAAAGCCGCACGTTTCACCCACAAGGGTGATCAATGTACTTTGTCACCCATGATTTTATTGAATTGAGCTATGGATAAATTTTCGAATGATTCGCTAGCTACGTCTATCAAAAAGTCAGAATCACTTTGTGAGGAGATGAAAGTCTGGACCAGCTCTTCGGGGGTCGTAATGGCCCTCGCCGCAATTCGTTCCTGGCCATCACTGACCAAACCAGCCCTTTGCATTCCTTCGGTGATTTTTGAAACCTGAGGCATAGCAAAAATTAAAAGCAAAAATAACGAGGTCACGCCACCTGCGGGGTAAAGCCAACTCCGCCAATGTCTGCGCAACAGATTGCGTGAGGCAATCAATGGTGTCGCTGGCGCGATCTCGGTTTTTTCCACTTCCGCCATGATCTTGTCATGCAATCTATCGAAAAACTCCTCACTCATTGGCAGTTCTAAGTCGTCAGCATCTTTAAGGCCTTGCCGCACTTTATCCAACCGACCTTTCTGATCCAAGAAATCCATGCACTATCCTTCTGCTTCTGCGTATTTAAGGTTCATCTCGGTAAAGAATCCTCCGACATCTTCCGTCCAGTTTTTCAACTCTGCCTGGGTCTCAAACGTCTGACGAAGTTTAAGCAAAGCGTGACGGTAGTTGGCTTTCGCCGTGTCATAAGGACATTCCATGATGTCCGCAATTTCGTTAAAGCTCAGGTCTTCGTAGACACGTAAGACCAGCGCTGTTTTCTGTTTAATTGGTAACTTTTCAACTTCCTTATGCAGCAAGTCCGCAACAGATGTGTGCACCAATGTTGTTTCCGCCTCTGCATCGACGGCAAGATGCACATCATCAATATCAACCGTGTTCCGCTTCCATTCACGCAACTTATTGCGCGCGGTATTCACAGCGATCTGGAATAACCAGCTTTTGAAAGACGCTCTTCCTTCAAAGGAATGCATCTTTTCATAAGCCTTGATGAACGCTTCTTGAGTTACATCCTCCGCAGCGTCCATATCTTTGACAAACCTCAAACTCAACCGCAGCACACTTCTTTGATGTCGTTTCACGAGTTCGGAAAATGAGCGTCTGTCCCCCGACTTCACTTTCTCTACCAGTTCAAGATCCGTTACGTTGAGATCTCTCTGCATATTTTGACTCGTTTCTGTCTAAATTCGGTTAGTGTCTTGAATTTTTTTCCAGAAAGGCCATCGAGCCCCCCTCCAGACTGCGGTAAATTCTCCCCTAAAACCCGCCGTCTCTCAGGAAATATCTTATGCAATCACAGTGCCGAAAATGAAAGGACAAAATGACTCTAAATATGCGAAATATCTTAGGAATTCTTAAAATACTTATGCCTCCTATTAGACTTTCTTATGGGGCAGGATGTTGGTCTAGGTTTTCGTTTTTAAAGCTTCTACAACGACGTTAGAAACTTTCCGCGAGTGGAATGAATTCTGCTAAGACAGTGACACATGCGCACAATTATTTTCTGTCTTATATATATAATGTTCGGCCACGCCTCAGCTCAAAGCTCGTTGTTCTTAGACGAGTCTTCCTTGCCTTCATATATGCTAGACCAAAAGGATCCTCTGTTTTACAGCGAGGGAGTTATTGCCACCGCCAGTGGAACAAGTTCCCTTTGTGGCCCCACTTCGGTGATGAACTGGCTCCAACTGCGACACCAAAATGCTTATTCGAAAATTCAGCTCGTCAAATTCGTACAGTTAATTGGTAATGACCTGCGCGCCCAAAGAGTTGAAATCAACAATGGTTTAACCGAACCACAGCTTTTAAAATTCTTAGAGATATACAACTCGTACTTAGAAGAAAACTCTGAATATGTTTACGTCAATCGCGGAGAGCTTCAGCCCCTCGACATCTTAAATAACAAGCCTCAAATTTTGATGCTGCGATATTCAGAAGTCGTGCGCTATATGCCAGGCCGAAATCGTGACGACTTTAAAATCCCCTTCTCCGGAGCCCACTATGTTTTAAAAGTAGGTGCTATTGATGATCAGATCCTGGTTATTGATCCTGAAAACCCAACCTATCTGACTCGCCTAAAACTTGAAGAGACCAAAGAAGGTTCGATGAAGGTGTTCCGGGTCCGCCCTCAAAGTAAAAGGGACCTGCAGTCTTTTGCTTACGGGGTCCCTTTGATTTGGTCTATGACCGGTTTGATTCAAGAAAAATAAAACTAAGACGCGACCGTGACTTTGTTACGGCCACCTTGTTTTGATTGATACAAGGCTTTATCCGCACGCTCATACAATTGAGTCCATTCCGTTTCTGCTGCAAGCTTCGTTGCCACACCTACGGAAATAGTCACGGGCACTTTTTTACCTTCCCATTGAAAGTCATGGGATTCAATCGTGTGACGAATACGCTCGCCGACTTCTCCGGCGGTCTTTAGCGGAGAACCGGAAAGAAGCAAAACAAATTCTTCCCCGCCATAACGGGCAAAGAAGTCATTGGCACGAATCAGTTTAGTAATCACGATACGGCATAGCTCCTTCAGGATGTAGTCTCCACCTGGGTGGCCATACGTATCGTTAATTTTTTTAAAATGGTCGATATCAAAAGTCACTAGCGACAACGGCTCATTTAAAAGCTCCGAACGCTTCACCGCTTCCGGGCCTTTTTCTAAAAGCGCGCCTTTAGAGTGCGCCCCAGTTAAAGCGTCTTTGTGGGCACGCTCGTACATCGCCGCATTGGTCATGGATTCTAAACTTCCTTTTTCAAGGAATTTAAAAATCACATTGCCGGTTTTAATCTGGTCATTGTTTTTCAAAAGACATGACGATAACGGAGGAATGGTTTGACCGTTCACCACTGTTTTATTGGTTGAACCCAAATCGATCACCGATACATCACCGCCATTCACCGCGAATTTAGCGTGCGAACGACTTAAACTTTTATCATCGATGTAAACTTGGCTTTCAACGGAACGACCAATCACAATGTCATTGGCCGTGATAAGATACTGCTTTCCCACGTAGCCGGGAGGTCCAATAAGAACTACGATGGCCGGCGGAACTTCGTCCGCCTCTTTTAAGCGACCACGGAACGTGTCGCTGGCAACAATACTGGTTTTTTCTAAATGTTCATTCGTGTCGTCGTTCTGAGCCATAAGGAGAAGTATAAAACTCCCCCCCGACACCTGACAATCAAGCTTTCTTCAATTTTTCTTTGGCTAGTCTCTTGCCCAGCTCGACACCTGGTTGGTCGAAGGCATCAATCTGCATGTACTCACCCATTCCAGCCACGACAAGTTCCCAGAACATAAATAGATATCCTAGGGTTTGTTCGTCTAAGACTTTAGTCTTAAACGTCATCGTCGAAACTCCATTGGCCGTCAAAGCTTCTTGGGTCGCTAAAGCTTCTGCTTTTAACAACTCACCCATCGTGCGGCCTTCAAGATCCTTGGTTTCTTTGAATTGAGACGTATGCAAACGTTGCGCGCCCCCTTCTGATTCTTCCACGCGGAAGAACATCACAAACTTGTCTTTGTGACCTTCCATCACCTGCTGCAAGATCGAGTGCTGATCTGAAGCACCAATCGCGTACATCGGCGTACTAGCACGAGCAGCCGTTCCACCCGAACGAGATTGCGCTTTGCCTAAAGACTCTGCCCACAATTGTTGAAACCATCCACCAAAGTTTTTAAGACGTGAATTATAGAACCATAATAAAGAAATCCACTCACCACGCTCGTAACTTTGCGCCACCTGCGCCATGGTTTGCGTCACCAAAGAAGTGTCATTCATTGCTTTGCGCGCACCCAAACGAATTTTTTCTAAATCCAAACCCAAAAATGCGGCCGGCATCATTCCCACCGGACTCAATACAGAAAAACGTCCTCCGACATCTAAAGGAATTTCACAGGTCGGTGTATGGTGACGTTTTGCCCACGCGGTCAAAGTGTTATCTTTAGGTTCAGAAATCACAACACTTTGTGCGCCAAGATTTAGTTGCTCTTGTTTGTACATTTGCTCGACAAACTCTAAGGCACACAGGGACTCAATGGTCGTGCCGCTCTTAGAAATAAAGACCCAACCCACTTTTTTTAGATCGCCAAGTTCTTCCATCAAGGTTTCAAATTCAAGTGCATCGACGTTATCAACGAAGAACATATTTTTAGCGCGGAAGATTTCAGCGATCACGCGGTTCCCAAGAGAGCTTCCGCCCAAACCCACAATCACGATCTGTTGAAACTTTTCGCGAAACTCTTGACCTACTTTATGTGATTGCTGCCAAAGAGCGATACGCTCTACCAACTGCGGAAAGCCAATGTCTTTACGTTGCAAAAACAACTTCAAAGACTCTTGGCACTTTTGAACAACTGAATCATTTAATTTATGACTTGCTTGAGAAATTTCTAACATGGCGACTCCTTATGAGATCGCGACGTCTTCCTCAATACGATGATATCCCCGCCACTCTTTTAAGCGGCCGCGCGGTCTTGCTCCGTCTTCGGGGTATTCAATCAGAACGTAGGTCAACTTCGTGATCTTTCCTAAAGACACGATATCTAAAGAAGTGATCTCCGTCCATGTTCCTGTATTAAAATACTCTTTATTTTCTGACCACTGGCGATACTGATAAACGTGGGTGTGCCCAAAGATGACCGTATGCACCCGCTCATCGCCCAAAATCTTACGCGCTGATTCACTTAAATCCGGAAAGATGGCACTTTCTGCAATGACTTTAATGATCTTTTTAAGTGGATAACTGCGACGAGGGTCTTTAATTAAAGCACTTTTCATGAAATAGCCGACGGCCATAAAGAAAGCTTTAATCATCAATTTAGTTTCATTGACGATGGACCAACGCACCATCTTACCAAACGGTCGGATTTTATCCACATGCGGATAGAACTGCTTAATTTTTAAGACCACTTCTAAAAAGAAATGGGAGCCAAACGGTAAATTCAAGATCGGCTCTACCAGATCCTTCTTTAAAAAGAATTTCTTAGGGTCCATACGATTGGCCGCTTCATGCATGTGGCCATGCTCGATATGAACGCCATCAAAGAAGTAGACGATGTTTTTATAGCGGATAGGAGTGCCAATAACCTGGTTCAAATAAGCGCGACACGCGGGCCACAACATCCCCTGGTCATGGTTACCCACGATGTAGGTGATGGTATTGCCAGGTTTGGCGGCAAACTCTGAAAGGGCCTTAAAGACATTCATATGTCCTTTAACACAGTCTTTAAGAATTTCTAAAGTGACCGCTTCCGTGATAACCGAAAGAAAATGGCCTTTGTAATCGCACTGCAAAAAGTTAAGGAAGTCACCGTTGATGATCAGCTCGACTTCATAATCACGGTAAATACCTGTGGAATAGAAGTGGATGAACTCCACAAGCTTTTCCCCATAGTAAAATTCTTCTAAAGAATTGATTCCGCCTTTTTCTAAAAGACGACCCTTCCCCAAATGGAGATCACTGATGATCACTTTGATTTTTTTTACGGGGGTCGGTTGCTCTGGCGGAGCGGCTTCCATACTACTCAGCTTTCTTTAACGGAACTAAGTTCTCCTCTTTGGCTTCCAAGTTCGTCAATGCTAAACGTAGAGCGCGCTCGGTACGTTTGACCTGATCTTGGTTGGCCTCGATAGTCTTGTTAAGCTCAAGACACTTCTTACGATAATTATCGAGTTCCTGAGAGAGCTGATCAATCTTTCTTTTTTGTTCTAAGATATACTCATCTTTGGACCGAACAAGGGCGGATTTTTCCGCACGCAAAAGCTCTAAACGATTTTCAAGCTCCCGTTCACGAACACGAATCTTTTTAAAGTCAGATTTAAGTCGAGTTTCTAACTCGTCAACTTTAATACGAGCTTTCGCCACTTCATTTTCTTTGTACTGAAGATTGCCTTTAAGAATCAAAATCTCGCTTTGGTAAGATTCTCTTTCTTCGGCTTTTTCTTTTTCTACCGCGGTGATACGCACACCCAGCTCGTCGGTGCGCGAACGAATAATTTCACCGGCGGAGGCCAGTTCTTCATTTTCGGCCCGTAAGTGCTCCACTTCTCTTTCAAGTTCTAAGATGCGTTGCTGAGCAATTTTTAAATTTTCCGCTTGCGCTAAGCTTGCATCAACGGAAGTCATCACGTTGGCGGACCCACGCTGGCCACCACCACGGAAGTTACCCACACTGACTTTCACATCAACATCAGGTCTGCTGCGACGAACACCCAAGCGGGCGTTCGCGAAACCATCGACCGCCACGGTTTTTTCAGCATCCGTCATACCCGAGCTGCCCACCGAAGAAGTCAGATTTAATTCTTGTTGGATAGAAACAGTTTTATCTTCGCCACCTTTAGCGGAAGACATGCCTGGGCCCATAATAGGCTTCGTGGAATCATCCGCTAAATCATCATTAGATTGATAGCCACCATCAGCTGAAGGACCGTCATAACGTTCATCTTCATCCACACTTGGCATCATGAACATTTCTGAAGCCGGCAAATCAGAGCCAAAACCCTCTGGCATTTCATAATCGCTTGCTACAGGTTCATCGTCCGTTTCGTATTCGGACTCTGAGTCAGACTCTGCAGCGCCACCGCTGAATTCAGATTGATCCAACTCATTGCTATCCACGTCGTTAGCTAAATTGTCCCAAAGACTATTTGATTTGATAGAGGTATTTTCCACGCGATTGTCTTGATCGCTATCTAAAGGCAAACCGTCATAGCTCTCTTCAGGATTGATATCCTTTAAGTCCTCCATCAAGGACTCAATCAGATTTTCTGCAGCTGAAGATTTCGGTTTCTTTTTACTCATATCTATTCGGAAATATCGGCATTTTCCCTCGACCTCTTTAAGGGTATTGCGTCCTGAACGGCAGATCAGGATCTAGGTCCAGGCCATCTCAATTTGATACGCGTTCCTACGAACTCGCTAGCTTCAATCCCGATTTATTGATATTTGAAAACTAAGCGAAAGGTCTAGGAGATCACGATGGCGCACAAAGTAATGCAGATACTAATTAAAGCGTTTCTTCTTTTGGCCGTAATTCTTATCGCGTGGGTAGGACTGAATCAGATAGAGTCAGAACCCCTTAAGGAAATCACAGCCATCTCGGCTGACGATGGAGACTGGATTCGCCAAAAACCGGATTGGCCCAATGAGTTTTTCCGTTTCGTCCAAGATTTTGATCAGATGCAAACTCCCGTGCCCCTTGCGACATTAGAAAAATATCGTAAACTCATCATCGCTAATAATGACTACCCCACAATTCGACCTCTACTGGCGATCACTTCTTTTTTTAGCCATCGTTTTGCCCTTAATCGCGAAACCCTGAATTCTTTTTCCGGCTTGAGCGTTGATGAACAACTGGCGTACATGGAAGCCTCATTAAAATTATCTCAAAATCTGCTGAACCAAAAAATCGCATTTATCCAGTTCAGTGTCGAACTGGCGATTGTTAATTCTATTGCTAAATATCTGGATGAAACCCCAGAGAGGTACAAGCTGCAGTCATCAACTTCCGCGCATCGCTATCAGACAATTAAAAAACTGTTGGCAGAAATCGCTGATGCGCGACTGATCGCCACCAAAAATGCGCTTGTCGGGGAACTTGAGTCACAGCTGGCACTATCTAAAAATTTTAAGCTGAGTGATTTGGGTTTAGAGGAAAAAAAAGGCGGCCTGTCCTTAACAATCTGGGATCAAATTGGATTTCTTTTTTATAATCAAGGAGCCACCCAAAATACGATTTATGAAAATTTCCAGGAGTTAATCGCAGCCGCGGAATGCGTGCAGGATTTTTCTTGCGAAAAAAAATGCCTGTCCGACGCGTGCCCCGAGATTCCCAAAAAAACTACCGGAAGCCTTTTCTTAAATCCGATGGGTCTTTATCTTACGAAATTTATGACGTTAGAACCGCGATTGCTGGTTAAAGCTTCTTTTAGATTTAAAGAAATAAAAGCTACGGCCGAATCCCTGAATTAACCAATTCAGGGTGGCGCAACGCAAAAAACTGTTGCCACTTGAGTTCCGTGAAGTCGTTTAGTACATCGTTCTAAACATTACTGAAGGAATTCTCATGAACTCGAAATGGATCGTTTTGTCTCTTAGTATTGCGTCTTTCTCGGCTTTTGCTGCTCCTAGCTCTAAAATCAAGGCTCGCTCTGCTGCTTCGACTCCGACTGTGACGGAATCTTCTAGCACGACGACATCTTCGATCAAAATGCCGGGTCCTTCGGCTTATGACGTTGCCCCAAAGGGTGTGCGCATTTCTGTTTTTAAACCCGTCCTAACCATGAAAGTTAAGGACCAAGATAGAAACCAAAATGAAAGAACTTTGGATAACACCTTTGGATTTTCGTTCGGCTATGCCAATCTTCCTTACAAAGAAATCGGCTGGACGGCAAACGGCACCTATATTGAAATTTTTGAAGCCGGCGAAAAATACGGCGTGATTCGCACGGATGCAAACATCGGTTATGGTTTTGAAAAAAACCTGAACGTGAAAGCCGGCCTCAACTTAAGCAAATTCGTGATCCCGGCCCGTATGCGTGATGACTACAACCCAAACATTGGCGTGCAAGCCAGCGCGGGCTTACAAATGACGAAAAACGTGGGTCTTGATGCGGGGTACACTTACATGAAGCAGACCAATTCCAACGAAGAAGTGTTATTGTCGGGATTAGAGATTGGCTTGCACGGGACTTTCTAAGGGCTACCAACAATTCGAAGGTCCTAATTGTTCTCTTTTTAAAACAAATTCCTGACAAAATTAGGCGTTTTTATAAAGTGGCGCACCCTAAACTCCGATAAATATATCGGAGTTTTTCATGAACGTGATGGTACAAACCGGTATAGCTCTAATGCTAGTTTCTTCAATCCTATTGGGTTGCGGTCAAGGTATGTTCTCCGTCACCGATCCTACATCCTTGCCCTCTCAAGAATCATCAGGTCCGGCCGTTATAGGACTTGCAGGTCTCTCCATTCTTGGAGAGACCGTCACAAATCAAGCTACTTTAAATTTACATGTAGCTGGCGCGCTCGGATCCCCCACCCAATATTGCTTAAAGCTAAATTCGACGGATGACTCAGACTGCTCTTGGATGGATTGGCCATTGCCTGCGACCGTGACTCATGGCTTAACAGATGGGCCTCTGCGCTATTCAGCTTGGGTGAAAAATGAAAGCGGTCTGAAAAGCTCTATTGTGATTTCAAACCAAGTCGTCATCGATACGACCCTTCCAGCGCCCCCCACAGGCGGACTAACAAACCCAACATCTCCTTCTAACTCGTTAACTGCATTGGTTCGCGGCGCTGTGGATCCCGATGTGAATGTCGTACAATTATTTTCTGATGCACTTTGCGCAAACCCCTTGGGCTACGGAACTAAAGAGCAATTCTCCTCCAGCGGAGTGGTGATTGTCGTAAGCGCAAACTCTTCCACTACTATATATTCCAAAGCTCAAGACAAAGCAGGCAATAGCTCAAATTGCGATCTTTTAACTTCCTACGTTCACTCTATATCTGGCGGAGCCACCTTAAGTGTGGGGTTTGTCTCCATTAGTCCCACATCACCTGCGAACAATGATACACCTAATATCGTAGGATGGACTTCGTCAGACATCGCCAGTGTCAATCTTTACGCTAATTCTGCTTGCACGACGTTAATTGGGAACGGCTCCAAAAGCGATTTCACCGGTACGGGCATAGTCGCCTCGGTGAATACCAATACGACGACAACTATTTATGGCCAAGGTCTTGATAGTTTTTCGGCGAGCACCCCATGCACGTTCTTGACGACCTATAAACACGATAACGTTGCCCCCTCATGGTCAGGCTCCATGACGATGGCAGGTCTTAGCAACTCTCTCAATTCCTCTCCATCTTTTAGTTATTTACAAAATGCGATGGATGCCAGCGGTATTGCTCGATATGAATATGCTTTTGGAAGCGGAACGAGTGGGGCTTCGGCAAGTAATCTTAAAAGTTGGACCCTGACCTCAACACCGACGGTCGCAAATGTTACCGGTCTCACTTTGGTAGACGGATCAACTTATTACTTAAATATGAGAGTAATAGACTTGGCTGGTAATATTTCTTCTACCGCCAGTGCTTCTTGGCTCGTGGATGCAACTGGGCCGGCAAGTGCCCCGACAATTACTTCTACTAATCCCACAAGCCCGTCCAGAATCACCTCTGTTCCTTCAGTGATCGGATCAGCGACGGCGGACACCCACACCATAAAGCTCTATTCAGACAGTTCCTGTACTGTGCAAATTTCCGCGGGCTCTCGAACTGATTTCATGGGGGCTGGCATTCCGACTTCCGTGACTGCAAATACTACAACGCAAATTTATGCTAAGGCTTTTGATAACGCCGGGAATGCTTCTTCTTGTTCAGGATCTGCATTTTCATTCACTCACGACAACCAACCACCAACACTAGCCACACTGGTAATCACAAATACCAACCCGACGAATAGCACGACTTACAATCTTAATATCGGCTCTGTGGCTGGAAGCGCCACTCATTGGTGCCTTTTAGAAAACAATATAGATTCTAATTCATGCAGCTGGCAGGCATTCCCTTTACCTTCCGCTTACTCTGTCACTGCGGCCCAAACAGTCAAAACCTTAAGCCTTTGGGTGCGCGACGCCGCGGGAAACATCAGCTCTCGGGTAGACTCAAACCCTGTACGACTGGATACGGTATTACCGGCCTGGGGAACACCCGGTCTGAGTTATGCCACTCTATCGACTTCTACAATCTCTTCACCCTCCGTCACTTACAGTCGAAATGCGGCAGATACTTCCGCGATCACATATCTTTACGCCGTCGGATCCGGAACATCGGGTGCAACCCTCAACGATGTCGCCGACTGGACGGTTGTAACCACCACGCCTTTCACGGTGACCGGACTTTCGCTGGTGGACGGTGCCGATTATTACGTAAATATGAAAGTCACCGATGCAGCAGGGAATGAAACTGTAGTTCCAGGCTCCGCACCGTTTCATCTCGATGTTCAAATACCCGTGCCAGTATTTAACGCCGCCATCCCCTCTTCTCCAAGCAAGGTTTCGACAACACCTTCGATTCGAGGATCGGCCGACAGTGTTGTGGCGAATGTGACTCTTTACAGTGACTCGTCCTGTACTTCCGTGTTGGGGTCGGAAACTCGCGCAAACTTTCTAAGCACTGGTATAACGGTAAATCTTACGGCCAATACTTCCACGGGGATTTACATTAAAGCCTTTAATTCGGGCGCTACGAAGTCTTCGGTGTGTTCCTATTTCACCACATTCCTTCACGATAATTTAGGACCGGTAAGTCCCTTAACTGTCGACGATGGCGCCCTATTTGGCAGTAATACCATCACGCCCACGATTTTATGGAGTGGCGGCGGACCCGACGGCGGCAGTGGTTTCAAAGAGTTCCAGGTAGCCTTCGGAATCACTTCGGGAGGAAAAGAGCTTTCCAATCTTATTCCGGGTAATACCGACGGATGGTTGTCGGCGGGTTCGGTTTATAGTTTTTCAAAAACGGGACTTACAGGTTTAGCAAACGTTTCCGGAGTCACCTCTGGAGGGATGCTGATTGATGGCGTGACCTATTTTGCTAGCGTTCGCGCGATCGATAACTTAGGAAATTCAAGCTTGATTGCCTACGGTGATGGATGGACGGTAGACACTTCAAGTCCTTCACTTACACTTTCATCCCCCGCCGAAGGTGAATACGCCTTAGCTTCGCAAAGAGAAATAGAAGGCGCTTGTGAAAATGGATCGATCATGTCCGTGGTCTATGGAACCGGAGTGAGTGGCCCCACGAATCCAACTTGTGTCGAAGGACGATATTCTTTAATTGCAAGTTTAACAGGTAACAACGGCGCACGGCAGGTGACCGTCTCAAGAACTTTTGCGGGGAACGCAAGTTCGGTGGTCCGTAATTTCAACTATTCACCAGCTCTGCAAACAAGTGGTGTGGGATTAAATTCTCATGTTTACGCTTTAGCTTCGGCTGAAGACGGCACAGATGATGTTTTTATTGGTGGGGCGTTCACGCTTTATGGCGACGTGGGCATTAACCGAATGATAAAAATGCAGCAAGACGGAAGCGTCCGTACTTCTTTTTCTACAGGGGCGGGCTTCTCCGCTTCCGTTTACAGCATTTTGCCGATCACCGGAGGAAAAGTTTACGTCGGTGGGGCTTTTACAACTTACGATGGCAACACGGCCAATCGCTTAGTGCGGCTGAACTCAGACGGAACTATAGACACCGATTTTGCGATGGGCACGGGACTCAATGGTGACGTATGGGAAATTATTCAGGTCCCTTCTTCTACTGACATCATAGTGGGCGGAACTTTCACAACTTATAACGGCGTCACCACAAACCGTATTGCGCGCATTCGTGCTGACGGTACCCTGAACACCACTGATTTTACCATCGGGACCGGCTTTAACGGAGGTGTTTACGCATTATCTTATGACGGATCGGGATACCTGCATGTAGGGGGGCAATTTACGGCCTATAACGGAACCGCATCTTTAGGAAACATCGTCCGCCTTCAGTCCAATGGCACCGTAGCAAATATTTACGGCACGGGGTTTACGGGTGGGACTCCGATCATTTATGACCTATTAATTGATGGAGCAAGCGTGCACGTTGGCGGCACTTTCACCACTTACCAAGCCGTAGCATCGCGAGCATACTATGTCGTGGTAAACTCTACGAACGGCAGTTTACAATATACATCAGGCTGTAATAGCACTGTTTATACCTTAGCAAAAAGAAAAACTAATTACGTAGCGGGAGGCTCCTTCACCGCCTGCGGTGGCCAAACTTACGCCAACCGCGTGGTGACTTTAAGTTATCCTTCCTCTGGCACCGCAATGACGGCTACCGATCCGGATTTTGCTGTATCCAGCGGAAGTACGGTCCAAGGAGTTAACGGCGTAGTTCGTGCCCTTTTAGTAGGAAGCACGCTTTTAAATCCTTTTCATAAAATCTGGATCGGCGGACAGTTCACCACATTCCAGGCGGCTGAAACTCCTTACCTTGCTCGCGTCAATGGAGTCGACGGTTCGGAAACTTTAGATATCGCCTTAAACGTTGCTTCTGGATTTAATAATTATGTCGAAACCATTGAACCCATGCCGGACGATAGCGGTCGCCTGTACGTGGGCGGTCAATTCACCACTTATCAAAATATCACAGTTAATAGAATTGTACGTGTAAATGCAGACGGATCAATGGACTCTAGCTTTATTTCCGGCGCCGGCTTTAACGGGACCGTCTATACTATCAAAGCGGATGCCGCGACTGGAAAAATTTATGTTGGCGGAACGTTTACCACATACAATGGGACCGCGAACGTCAATCGCCTGGCTCGCTTAAATCCGGATGGTACTTTAGACACGACTTTCATCAATCCTCTCGCCACGACTGGTGCTAATAGCACTGTCACGCGAATTTTATTAACAGAAACATCGCTATTCGTAGGGGGTTCTTTTACCACCATTAATGGCGTGGCCAACGCACGGATTGTGAAGCTTTTAAAAACGGGCGGATTTGATACCACCTTTAACAATGGTTCCGGATTTAATAATACGGTGTGGTCTATGGCTCAGCCAGATGACGGCAGTGGGGATATTTATGTAGGCGGAAACTTTACCGCATACAACGGAACGTCAAGATCAGGCATCGTTCGACTAAACCCTGACGGGACAGTTGATTCGGGTTTTGTGGTGGGCAGCGGTGTCACAACCACCAAGGGGACCATGTCCGTCTATGACATCGAGATTTCCAAAGCGGTTCCCGGCACGCTCTATATCACGGGGATCATGACCTCCTATCGCGGACTTCCTGCGATGGGTATCGCTCGCTTAAAGAACACGGGCGCTATTGATACCAGCTTTTATGCCAATTCGATCACCGCCGTTTCAGACAGCGTCCATTTCGGCTATGGATATGTTTTAAAAGAACGGCCCGATGGAGTGATTGTGGTTGGTGGTCACTTCAGTTATTTAAATTTGCAAAGTACGACGGCAGGTCTTGCGGCCTTCTATTCTGATGGCAGCGTGGCTTATTCAGCGAAAACGGGAGTGGTCCATTCTATCGCGAATGTTTCGGATGGTTCGGGAGATGTCATTATCGGGGGAACATTTACCGACTACAATGCACTGACCCGCAATCGCATGATGCGAGTCAGCTCTCAAGGATGGGCGTATTAAATCGTAATAACTTTACGATATTCAGCTAAGCGCGCTTCTAAATCGTTCAAAGTCACTTTAGCTAAAGCACGAACCGAGAAATCTTGGATCGTATGGCTGGCCATGATCGAACCCATGATACAAGCTTGTTTCATGTGCGCCACTGTCGGCACTTCTTTTTGAGCCGCAAGATATCCAAAGAAACCACCAGCAAAAGTATCACCCGCGCCCGTTGGATCAATCACCGTTCGAATCGGCATTGCCGGCAAGATGAAGTAACCTTGTTCACGCGAGTACATCGCAAAACCGTATTCACCACGTTTGATAACCACCGCGCGAGGTCCCATATCCGTGATCAACGGAGCCGCCGCAATCGCATTCGCAGCACCCGTCAACATTTTTGCTTCACCTTCGTTGATCAAAACTAGGTCCACTTTTTTAAGAACTTCGATGACTTTTTCTTTTTTGATCGTCAACCACAAGTTCATAGAATCCATGCCCACAAACTTTGGCGCTTTGACTTGTTCAAGAACTTGCAATTGCAATTCAGGAGCGATGTTAGCCAAAAATACGAATGACGAGTTCTTATACGACTCTGGCAATTGGGGATTGAAGTGTTCAAACACGTTCAAATCTGTTTTCAAAGTTTTTGCTTCGTTCAAATCGCCTTCGTAAGAGCCTTCCCAGTGAAAAGTCTTACCTGGAGCTTTAGAAAGACCTTCTAAGTCAACGCCACGGTTTTTTAAAAGATCAATGTCTTGTTGATCGTAATCTTCACCAACAACACCAACAACGCGGACTTTTGAAAACAAAGACGCCGCTAACGAAAAGTAATTCGCAGATCCACCAAGTGCGCGCTCGGCTTTTCCTGATGGGGTTGTGATTGAATCGTAAGCGACGCTGCCGACAACTAAGATTTCTGACATTTATTGCTCCTGTGCTTTAGCCGCTGCGGCCGCATGCATTTGTTTGATTTGCTCACGTCTGAATTTTGGCAAACCACCGATTTCTGAATTTGAAATATCCATTGATAATGGCTTATTAGGTACCTGACTTGTCAATTGCCCACACGCCGCAAAAATATCGCGACCCATAGAGCGACGTAAAAGCACATGTGCCCCCAGGCGGCTTAATTCTGTGTGGAAATCTTGAACCGCTTGGTCCGAAGGACGTTCGTACCCAGAACTTGGATGTTCATTGAACGGAATCAAATTGATCTTACAAGGCACACCGTGAACCAGCTTCACCAACTGGCGCGCGTGTTCAATTTGATCCGTCACACCTTTAAGCAAAACATATTCAAACGTGATTTTTTCGCCCGTTTTACGAGCATAGTCTTTACACGCATCTAACAACTGTTTTGTGTCCCATTTTTTATTAATAGGCATCACTTGCGAGCGGATCTCATCACTGGGAGCATTGAGGCTTACCGCTAAGCGCACTTTGGCTTCAGCGATGCGCCACATCTCAGGCACGATACCTGAAGTTGAAACCGTAATTTTTTTGCGGGAAAGGTTAATCCCCCATTGGCAATGAAGAACGTCGATGGTTTTAAATACTGCTTCTGGATTGTCCAGTGGCTCGCCCATACCCATGAATACGATATTGGTGATGCGTTGACCTTCCGGCATGCGATCGGCCACTTGCATGTATTGACCGATGATTTCTTCAGTGCGCAATCGGCGTTTTAGTTTTTGTTTTCCCGTAAAGCAGAACTTACAAGCGATATTACATCCGATTTCAGAGGAAATACAAAGCGTCTGACGGCCTTCAGAAGGAATCACGACGGACTCTACACTCTGACCGTTGCCCATATCAAAAAGGAATTTTTGCGTGCCATCGACCGATTTTAAGTGAGTCAAAATAGGCGGTAATTCGAAAGTCAAAATTTGCGGTAAAGCTTGACGGAAATCTTTTGAAAGATTCGTCATCTGTTCAGCGTCAGTGATACGCTGTTCGTAAACCCATTTGAAAATTTGCTGAGCGCGGAATTGCTCTTTACCTTTACCTTTGAGGTAAGTTTTCAAATCATCTAAGGTCAGTGAATAGAAATTGACGGGTTTGTTTTCGACAGGTTTAGCGACGTCGTCGTCAGCATAGTTAAAAGGCGCAGTAGAAACACCATCGGCGGTGATTTCAGTCTTTAATTCCATCTTCGGGGCTCCTTGGCTTTTCACAGCCGTGCTTGTTACAGCAAAGATCTTGGTGATCTTGTTAGTTAAGGATGTTTATGTGGGGTGGTTTCTAGCATAGGGACCCCATATTGCCTAGCGATTTCAACGGAATGAAAAAATACATGGGCTCGTATTCCAGACCTTTTTGGGGGCCGTCCTTGTCATCCCCACGCCCGCCCGCTAAAGTGTGTCCATGGTTTGGCCCTTTATTATCATTTCCTACGCAAGTCTTCTGGTTTACGGCTTAAGCGACAACATCCGAGGGCCCCTTTTCCCTGAGATTATGAAACACTTTGCGGTGAGCGACTCTATGGGGTCACTCATTTTCGCCCTGGGAAATATTTCCGGGTTGATCTCAAGTTATGCATGTCGCCACCTTTTGCGTCGCTATGACCGCCTGACTGTTTTGCGCGGGGGCGCTATCGGATTGATCTTTTCACTTTTGGGCTTAGCTATTGCGCCTTATTTTTGGGTCTTTTTGATCTTTGCGTTTACATTCGGCCTCAGCCAAGGGGTCATCGGGTTGATTCCCAATGTCTTGGTGTCTTTAGGTTCCAGCGCGCACCGCAAGCAGCAAATGCTTTCGGGCCTGCACACGATGTATGGGGTTGCCAGTTTGATGGCCCCTCTTTTGGCGGCCGGGGTTGAGCTCGTTGCAGGCAACTGGCGATGGACTTTTGCGGTGGCGATGCTGGCGCCGATTTCACTTTTAGCTTACAGCTTTCACGGCAGTCATAAAAACTTGCACACTCGCTCGACCTTTACGCCCGAAGAACATAAAGCTCACAAAGCCAAAAACTTTAAGCCGCAGATTTTTTTGGCTTTGATGTTAAGCTTTGCCGTGGCGACGGAGCTGATGTTGTCTTCACGATTGGCCTTGTACATGCAACGGGTGTGGAACTATGACATGGAAACTTCAAGCCTGTATGTTTCTTATTTTTTTATCTTTATGATGCTGGGTCGCGGTCTTTTCACTCTTGTGCATTTCAGACAATCCGCACGGTTTTTACTTACGACTTCGATTGTTTCAACTGGTGCTGCTATTTTATTGGGTGTTTACATTCACCCTCTGTTTTTAGCCTTCGGTGGATTTACGATCGCCCCCTTTTATCCGCTGTCCATTTCTTGGATTTCGTCAGAGTTCCCTCAAGATCTCGACACTGTTGTGTCTTACATGATGGCGACGGATTCGTTGATGTTGATCGTCATGCATTTAGCGATCGGAAAAGTAACGGATTTAATTGGAATTCAGAATGCCATTCTTTCGGGATTGGGTTTCGTGGTTCTGTCGTTTGTGATGATCAACTCATACCGATTTATTTTTCATCGCGAGACCGCTAAATAGTTCTTTTTCTACCTCGACTCGCAAAGTTATTTGGTGTAAATAATGTGTAAATAGGTGATAATTTCCCTATGACACGAGAGTTTCGCAAGGACATTCGTGGTCGTGGTGCCAGTAGCAACGTCAGCAACCGCTATGATTCCCTGGCTTACGAGGCTACTGAGGAAGATTTCGATAATTATTTAGAAGATGAAAAATCGGTGTTGAGAACGCAAGTTTTCAAGGACTCCTCACGCACTATTATCACGAGCAATAAAAGTCCGGACATTGGATTTAGCTATTCCATCAATGCTTATCGCGGCTGCGAGCATGGGTGTTCGTATTGTTATGCGCGCCCTACCCACGAATACCTGGGCATGTCGCCAGGGCTTGATTTTGAATCTAAGATTTTTGTGAAAGAAGAAGCACCCCAGTTGTTGCGCGAAGCTTTGATGAAAAAATCTTGGCAGCCAGAAGTGATTTTTATGAGTGGGATCACGGACTGCTATCAACCCTTAGAGCGAAAAATGCAACTGACCCGCGGGTGCTTGAAAGTGCTGGCTGAATTTAAAAACCCCGTGGGCATGATCACCAAAAATGCCCTGGTCACTCGTGATGTTGATATTTTGCAAGAAATGGCGGCGTGGAGTGGCGCCAAAGTTTATCTTTCTATTACATCTTTAGATCCAGACCTGGCACGCCGCTTAGAACCTCGCACGTCGCATCCCGAAGCACGCCTTAAAGCCATTGAAACTTTAGCCAAAGCCGGTGTGCCTGTCGGCGTAAATGTCGCTCCTTGTATTCCCGGTTTAAATGATCATGAAATGCCGCAAATTTTAAAAGCCGCAGCAGATGCGGGGGCGACGTCGGCAGGTTTTACTCCATTGCGCCTTCCTTCAACGGTTTTACCGATTTTTACGGAATGGCTGGAAGTTCACGACCCATTAAAAAAAGATAAAGTTCTTAACTATGTGCGTGATATCCGCGGTGGAAAGCTGAATGATCCTAATTTTGGCTCTAGGATGCGCGGAGAAGGCCCTAGAGCCGACGCCATGGCGCAGATGTTTAAGCTTTACACTCGCAAATATGGTTTGAACATGAAAGACTTGAATCTGTCCGTGGCGCATTTTAAAAGACCCCCAGCCCACTTGGACCCGAGTCGAAGCCATGGCCAACTTAGTTTTAACATAGAGTAAAATGAGAAAAATTGCCCTGAACGTTAAACAATTCGCGCTGCCTTGTCCACGAGTGGGAAGTATCGAAACCCACTCTGGCTATGGCAATGCGCCGACCAGTGGGCAAGAAATTCATCAGTCTGTGCAACGTCAGCGCCTGCGCGAAAATCCAAAATATGAAGCAGAAAAAAAATTATCTTATAGTTTTTTGTCTGGTCCCTATGAGTTTGTCGTTTCTGGTCGCGCGGATGGCTTTGTCGCTGAACCCGCCATGATTGAAGAAATCAAATCAGCTTTTGACGTCGAAGAGCTGCAAAGAAAAATGCGCTTTGAGCCCGATCACCCTTACGTTTGGCAACTGCGCACCTATGGATACATTCATTATAAAGAAACCGGCGTGGTCCCCAAGTTAAATCTGCATTTGGTCTCATCGCGAAATTTTAAATCCCACACTTTGTCAATTGATCTGGATATTGAGTCCTATGAGTTCTGGTTGGGATTGCGTTTAAAAGAGTTGCTTGAAGAAACTAAAGTGAAAGAAAAGCTATTTAAAAAACGCGTGGCCATGGCTGAAGAAATGACTTTTCCATTTTCATCCCCTCGTCGTGGTCAAAAAGAATTAGTGCAAACAATCACGGATTCTTTTTCAGGTGGCGAGGCATTGTTGGTGCAAGCGCCGACGGGTTTAGGAAAAACTGCGGGCATCCTTTATCCCTCACTTAAAGAATCATTGTCGCGAGGGCAAAAGGTTGTTTACGTGACGCCGAAAAATTCCCAGCACCAAGTGGCCGAAGAAGCGGTCGAGAAAATTCAAGAGCAAGGCTGCAAAGTCCGTTCACTGACTATCACGGCCAAAAGCAAGATGTGCCTTAAGAACGAACCTTTGTGCAATCCGAAATATTGTGAATTTGCTAAAGACTATTACGCCAAAGTGGCGACGCATGATTTGGTAAATAAGATGTCCCGCCTCCGCAGTTTGAATTCCGAGAAGCTAAAAAAAATGGGCGAAGAGTTTGAAGTCTGTCCGTTTGAGCTATCGGTTGAGGCCATCGAACAAGCCGATGTCGTGATTGGTGATTACAATTACGTCTTTGCCCCGCGCAGCTTGGTAGGCCGCTTGGCTTTGCCTTTGCTCGAACCGGATCAAAAAGCAAATCTGGTGATTGATGAAGCCCACAACCTGCCTTCACGTTCTCAAGACTACTTTTCCCCGACTCTTTCCACCTTGCAGTTTAATATCTTGGAAAAAGATTTTGTTAAATTGCCCGCCCAGTATGCGTTACAAGCGCACAGCTTAACGGCTCGGGCCCGGCGTTTGATTCAATCTTACGGTACAGATGGTGTTTCAAAAATTATCAAAGTCGAGTTTGAACCTATTTTAGATTTAGAAAAAGACATCCGCGATTTGACCACGGATTATTTAGATTCAGATGTGGAAATCTTATCCCAAGATCCGATCTTGCGACTGATGAACTTGTGGACGGACTTTACAGCGTCCATTCAGTTTGCTGGGGAAGAGTTTTTTCAAACGTATCAGCGCCAAAATCATCACGAGATGATCAAGATCACCTGCTGTGATGCCTCTGAACATTTGAAGCTCGCTTATGACGAATTTAAGAATGTGGTGGCTTTTTCGGCGACATTAAAACCTTTTCGTTACTACCAAGAGCTTTTGGGTTTTGACGAAGACGCCAAACAAGTGGAATTCCAATCGCCATTTGAAAAAGAAAATCGGAAACTATTAATAATTCCACAAATTTCCACGAAGTTTTCGGACCGACATCAAAGTGCCGGGAAAATTGCAGAAACTATTCAGCGTATTTCTTCGGTGAAGCCCGGAAACTATATTGCGCTTTTTCCAAGCTTTGAGTTCATGCGCATGGCTCAAGATAAACTGGTCCTGCCGCAGTTTAAGCTTTTAGTGCAAGAGCGCGAGATGAAGCAATCGCAGATCCAAGAATATCTTGAAGAGTTAAAAGCGGCTAAAGAGCCGACGATTTTATTCGGTGTTCAAGGCGGCGTTTTTTCCGAAGGCGTCGACTTTCCAGGTGACATGTTGATTGGCGCCTTTATTGTGGGGCCCGCATTGCCGAGCTTTGATTTTGAACGTGAACAGATACGTTCGTACTATGAAAGGCGTTACGGCAAAGATCATGCTTTTAATTATGCCTACGTTTATCCGGCGATGGCGAAAGCCATTCAATCTGCGGGCCGCGTGATTCGTTCTGAAAGTGATCGCGGCGTGATTGTGATGCTGGATTCTCGCTTCTTACAAAATAGCTATTTTGAGACTATGCCCGAAGGCTGGTTTGAAACTTCCCCGCAAGAATTAGTATCACGACAAATCCTCCAAGACGTAAAACTGTTTTGGGAGGCCCATGGCGCTTAAACTTAAGAATGTTATTTTCTTAGATTTACAAACCACGGGCGCTAAACCCGACACCGCTCATATTTTAGAAATGGCTTGGTCCTTTATGCATGGTGAAGCCGTGCATTCGCGTACGGTGAAATTGCCAAATGACGAATTAATTCCCAAAAGAATTCAACTTATTACGGGAATTAAAGACGAAGTCATGCTGGCATCAAAAACTTTACCAGAAGTCTTATCAGACTTTAAAGAATCACTAAAATCTTTGAACGAAGAAAAACCTTTGGCGATCATTCACTTCGCCCAATTTGAACGCCCGTTTTTGATGGATGCCTTCGAAAAGCTGGGCGAAGAAATGCCATTTCAGATTTTATGCACCCATGAAATTGCCAAACGTCTTTTCCCGAACCTTCCCACTCGCGGCATTAAGGGCTTAGCCGGTTACTTTGGTTGCCCTTCTGGCGAATTAAAGCGCGCTGAAGGCCACGTGCAAGCCACGCAGGTGATCTGGCAGGGTCTTATGGCCGCGTTAGAAGAAAAAGGCCTTTCGACTTTTGAAGCTATTCATGAATGGCTGGCGGAAACTCCGAAAACGGCTCGTGGAAAATACGAATACCCATTGCCCAAAGAAAAACGTCTCGGCCTGCCAAAGCAGCCCGGCGTGTATCGCATGCTCTCCCGTTGGGGTGAAATCCTTTACGTCGGTAAAGCGACTTCCTTGCATGATCGTGTGAACAGTTATTTCCGCGGGCAGAAAAATCGGGATTCCAAAAAATTAGAAATGCTCACCCAAGTATGGGATCTGCGCGTGACCGTGGTGGGCAGTCCCTTAGAGTCTGCTTTGTTAGAAACTGATGAAATAAAAAAGTGGAACCCACCTTACAATATCAGCTTGAAAGTCGGCCGTCGTGAATTGGCTTTTTTTAATCGCGATTTCACGTCCATGCGCAATCAAGCAGATGAAGAGCATGTCATCGGTCCTTTTTCCAACGCCATGGCACTAGATTCTATCTTACGTTTAAGCCTTTCCTTACGCTCGCCCAGCTTTGATGAACATATGTTCTATGAACCTCTTGATGCTGAATTGTTAAAGGCCGGCTTTCAACTGTTCTGCGAACGGCATGGCTTTGAACCGGAAACTTTCACCTCGGTTCGTTCGATTTTGGCGGTGGGTTTAAATTGGTATCGTCAATTGGCAGAAGAGGCCGAAGAGAATTTGGAGGAATGCTCCAATGACACCAATGTCTCGATGGATGAGCAAGGCCAAGAAGATGTTGAATTAACTCCTGAAGACCTTGCCGATAAGTTTGAACGCCATTTCATTCGTTCGGCGGCGACCTACTTACGTACCAAAAAATTAACCGCACTGTTAAACGCGGACATTGAAATCGACACCAAAAATAAAATCTTTCTGCGCACGCGCAATGGACAAGTCGTCTCTGAACTTAACCCGGATGGCGCTCGCCTTCAAAATCCATGGCAGGACTCTTCCATTGATACTTATGATCGCATGACGGTTTTGTTCACCGAGCTCAATAAGCTTAAAGACAAAGACCACGACGTTCGCATCAGCCTTAGATAAAAGAACTTCCCAACCGCAGTAAAAAATGAGATATAAATTCTGATCATGAGCGCCAGGCCTGGCTTTGCAGACAGGTGACGAGGAACAGGGATTATCGAAACACTCGGCGGGTACCCTGAAGGTTGGCTTAGACCTTTGAAGTGAATTTTAAAAACCATTGGCAACGGTGGCGACAAAGAAATTCACCAAGCAGGAAAATATCTTTTTCCTAAATCTGTTTTCAAAGTGATCAACCATAACATCTGCACATTTTCGCGCGAAGGCGTTTCGCCCCAAGGCATTGGTGCGTCCTGTTTTCATGCGATCACGAAAGGATTTAGGAATGAAACCTAAATACGTTATTTTTGATTGCGATGGAGTCCTGGTCGACAGCGAGATCATCGCCAACCGCGTGGAAGCGGAATATAAAACAGAGCTAGGCTTTCCCATTTCAACTCAAGATCATATCGCCAAGTTTACGGGCCTTGCGACAAATCATCCCTTAGTGAAAGAAGAGCTGTCACGTCTGCCCGACGATTATTTAGATGTGGTCGACAAGCGCATCCAAAGAGTTTATGAACAAGAACTTTCTGCCATTTCGGGAATTCATGAAACCTTAAATCAATTACACTTTCCCAAATGTGTCGCCTCAAACAGTGATTTAGAATCCATCGTGCGCAAACTGGCGTTCACTCGCCTGCTGCCCCATTTTCCTAAATCTATTTTTAGCAGTCAGATGGTGCGCCAAGGAAAGCCCGCACCCGATTTATTTTTGTATGCGGCAAAGACCCTGCAGTGGCAGCCACAGGATTGTATTGTAATCGAAGACAGTGTTGCGGGTGTTCAGGCCGCCCTCGCTGCGGGAATGCGAGTCTTGGGCTTTACCGGGGGACAACATATTCAGCTGGGTCACTCGGATACTCTTAAAGGGCTAGGCTCAACCAAGGTGTTTTCTGATATGCGAGAGCTTCCAGAAATTTTGCGGCATCTTTGATTTAGAAATTTTTAAAGCATGTCCGTAACATTGCACAGCTAGTTCCCGCGTCGGCGGAGTTTTCGTCGTAATAACCAAAGCATTTTTAAGGCTCATGGCTTAACGCGCTAGTGCTACCTACGTAGGTAGCACTACTGCGTTATCGTAACTCTGAAAGTGCCCGCTCCTAATTACCGAAGCGTCGCGTACTGAAATAATGCGGCATCCTGATGCCGCATTTATGGCATGATATATTTCAAATGTGCGCCCGGTCCTAATGGCAATTCAAAACCAATCCAAATAAACAACAAGATCGACCATGAGATCAAAAAAGCAATCGAATAAGGAAGCATCAACGCGATCAATGTGCCTACACGGGCGCGCGGATCGTATTTATTCGCAAATGCCAAGATTAACGGGAAGTACGGCATCAGTGGGGAAATAATATTCACCACGGAATCAGCAATGCGGTAGGACGCTTGCGTTAATTCAGGTGCTAAACCCAAGATCATAAACATCGGCACAAATACCGGCGCCATCAAAGCCCACTTCGCGGATGCACTGCCGATAAAAATATCCAGCACACATGTTAAAATAATAAACCCAATCATTAAAGGCACCGCACTGAGGTTCATGCTCTTTAAAAAGTCTGAACCATGAACGGCCATGATTAAGCCCATGTTAGAAATCGAAAACAAGGCAATAAACTGCGCGGCAAAAAACACCATCACCAAATAAGGCGCCATGGTCGCCATAGATTCCTGCATCGCATTTGTGACGTCGTTCTGTGAACGGAAAGTTTTAGCTCCCCACCCATAAACCAGACCCGTCAGCGCCGCAAAAAAGAAAATGATCGCGATGATCCCTTTTAAAAAGGGAGAGTCTAACAACGATCCGTTGGTAGGATTACGCAGGAAACCTGATTCGGGAACAGTACCGATGAGGATCGCCACAATAAGCACGAAGGCCACAATACCGGCCCACAAAAGACCGCGTTTTTCTAAAGCACTCAATGGGGCCGGCTCAGATCTTTCTGCATCCCCTTTGTATTCACCTAAAAATGGCAAAGTGATTTTCTTCGCGACGATAGTTCCCACCGCAATAATCAAAATCGAAGACACCGACATAAAATACCAGTTTACCAAAGGTGTGACGGAGTATTGTGGATCAATGATACGAGCCGCCTCTTGAGAAAGACCTGAAAGCAAAGGATCCAGCGCACTGATAATAAAGTTTGCTGAAAATCCGCCCGAAACCCCGGCAAAACAAATCGCCAAACCCGCCAAGGGATGCAAACCCACACTGTGAAAAGCCATTGCCGAAAGAGGAATCAAAAGCACATATCCGACATCCCCCGCCGTGTGCGACATGATTCCCGCCAATAAAACTGCCGGAATGATTAAAGCTCGGGGTGATTTAACTAAAATGGAACGCAATACGGTTCCTAGCAATCCACTTTTTTCCGCCAAGCTAAAACCTAACATCGCCACCAGCACGGTTCCAAGCGGAGCAAAGCCCGTGAAATTCTTAATCATGTCTGTCAAGATGCTACTAAGACCCGCGGCCGACATAAGATTCACGGGTTTGATGACTTCTTTAGTCACCGGATGCACCGCTTGCATATCAAAGGCTGTGGCCAAGGCCGAAAAGATGATGACAAAGAGACATAAAGCCAAAAACATCAAGGCCGGTTGGGGTAATGCATTTCCCACCTTTTCTACCTTTAATAAAAAGCGGTACAGTTTTCCTTCTTGAGCGGCATCCGTATTTTGTTCTGTCGTCATTATTTTTCCTCTTAGCGAAAACATAAACAGATTCAGCGTGACTTGCCACACTAAAAAAGACTCACCTCGATTGAAGAAGCGCCGCTTCCACAAATAGGAGCTGACCCTCTAAGAGACAGCCATATACGATCAACGAATGAAAAACTTAAGCTTCACCAAAAGAATGAGCTTTGCTTTTGCCGGAATCGCGGGCGCTTTTCGCCGTGAAGTCAGTTTTCGATGGCATATCGCTGCCACTCTCTTCATTTTATTATTTTGCCTGATTCAAAGACCACCCGCTGTTTGGTGCGCTCTTTTTGCGGTGGCTGCAAGCGGCGTGATGGTATTGGAATTACTTAACACCGCCCTTGAAGCTTTGATGGACAAGCTTCACCCCGGGCATGACACTGAAATTGGCTTTGCCAAGGACTGCCTTGCGGGTGCTGTGCTAATCGCCAGCATCGCTTCGCTTGTGGTTTTCGCTCTTTATTGCGGTTCTCTTATCGCGGGATGACTAAAGCAGGCTTTCGGGAACGAAAAGTCCCAAAAATCCGGAAGTAAAAGTTTTCCACCCCGAGGCCTCCGGTTCCGAGGTGAGCACCACATCCTGGTCATCCTCTCGAGTTTCCCAGCGCAGTTTATTTTTTTCATCCAAGGTGACACGGTAGGCGAGTTCAGACATCTCTCGCTTTAAATTCGTCACAAAAAGATCGGCAAGCTCGGGGCTTTCAATGAGAACCCCCAATTCCGAATTTAAATCCACGGACCGTGGATCAAGGTTCATGGATCCCACGAACATCACCCGTCGATCAAAGATATAAACTTTTCCATGCAAACCAAGGCGCCCCGCGGAGGTGATGCCCATGCGACTTTTAGAACCTTGCGGAATGCGCACCTTGGGTTTCATCTCATAAAGGCGAACTCCCGCCTTGATAAGTCCTTTACGATATTTTTTGTAACCGGCGAAAACCAATCCCACATCGTTGGAGGCTAAAGAGTTCGTAAACACATCAACCTGGACACCCGCTTTGACCTTTTTTGCAAAATAATCAACGCCATTTTTTCCTGGGATAAAATACGGAGAGACGATGAAAATTTCTTTTTGAGATTTAATCGGTAACCCCGTGACCTGATTTAAAGGTGGGCCCGCATTTTCATCGCCACGAATTTTTGCCGGCGAATCAGAAACAATCTTGCCCCGGCCCCAAAATGTCTTAAGTTTTTCCGTTTTCAAAAAAACGCTCAAGGGAGCCTCGTTCAGACTTTTTTGATATTCGGAAGCGGCCAATGACTTGGCATCGGCGTTCAGAGCCTCTTTGAGTTGAGACAGGTCCTCGGGTCGCAGAGAGCGCTTATAAAGTTCTGCGATGGGGATGGCCAATCGGTCATTCCAATACAGATCAAAACTTTGGGAAGCTTCCTTAACTACAGGACCAAAACACCAGACGTCAAAATCACCAAAGTTCGCTTCACTGCTGGCAGTAAAATATTCGTTGCCGATATTACGACCACCAATAATCACGGTCTGGTTATCGGCGATCAAAGACTTATTGTGCATCCGCCGATTGATTTCGCCAAAGCGAAAGACTTCAAAGATTCTCCATGTCCGGTTCGCAAAAGGGTTGAACATTCGCACTTCGATATTGGGATGTGAATCTATAACCAATAAAGAATCTTGATATTTGCCGATATTAAGATCATCCAACAACAGTCGAACGCGCACGCCGCGATCCGCGGCCTTAATAATCTCACTGAGCATGAGTTTACCGGTGTCATCGTCGTGCCAGATATAATATTGAACATCTAAAGATTTTTCCGCATGACGAATGGATTCCAATCGCGCCACCAAGGCGTCGGTGCCCGCCACCAACGGGTGAAAACCGGATTGGTCCTTTTTAGATTTTATTTCTTTCGCGAAGTACTTTCCCCAGTAAGTGTTTTCAGTGTCTAAAAAATGGTAGCTGGGGGTCGCATTAAAATTTTTTGGAATGCTTTGGCAGGAAGGTCCTGTAAGTACAAATATCAAAAAGCTCCAGACCACGATCTTCATAAATTCCAATCTATTACAAAGCACGGTCTGGCGGCCACATGTCATTTACCAGATTAATGGGCGGTTTTGATATACTCAATCAATTCAGGGATTTCACAAGGCACACAACCCACCTTGCCGACGACCACACCCGCAGCATAGTTAGCTAACATGCAAGAATGCACAAGTGACAGACCGGACACCAACCCCAAAGCCAACGCAGCAATCACCGTGTCGCCAGCCCCAGTGACATCAAACACTTTGCGTGCATAAGTCGGAACTTCTGTGACTTGATCGCCAGAAAAAATCGTCATCCCGTCTTTACCACGAGTGACCACCAGCTCTTTTGCGCCCGTGATTTTTTGTAAAGCCCGACCGACTTGCACCACCTGGTTTGGATTTTCGCGCAATTCATTGAAATCAAGACCAGCCATGATGACGGCTTCATCGTAATTGGGTTTAATTAAATCCACGCCCGAATAAAAGGCCGCGTGATTGTTACGATGTGGGTCGACTAAAAGTTTTTTACCATTTTTATGACAAATTTCCGCGATCTTGGCGACACCCGGACCCGAGATCACGCCTTTGGCATAATCTTCCATGATCACACAATCGGCTTTAGAAACATTTTTTTCTACCGCAGCGATCAAGCGCGCCTCGGCTTCCGAAGAAAGATATTTACGCATTTCATGATCCACGCGAACGATGTGATGGTGCTTCGCCATCACGCGTGTTTTGCGGGTCGTGGGACGAGATTTATCCACGATCATGTATTCCCAGCTCACACCATTTTTTTCACAAAGATCTTTTAATAGGCTGGCACCAGTATCATCACCCACCACCGACACCAGCATGGCTTCGCCACCGAGGCTCACCACATTTTGCGCGACATTAGCGGATAAACCCAAACGCATGTCTTCAGAGTCGACTTCAAGAACCGGCACCGGGGCTTCAGGACTGATGCGACGGACTTCACCCATAAGGTATTCATCAAGGCCGACGTCACCGACAATCAGAATCTTTTTCCCTTTAAGGGCTGGGATCTGATTTATAAGAAGTTGTTTTTCCTGAGGACCTACATTTGCTTTCACTGGAGTTGTCATTTTTTCATCCTCCCCACGCTTGTTTTTAGCCGACAGGAACCCCAATGTCACTCTCTAAGCGGTGGCACTTGGCTTGGGAGGCCCCCGTGTGGTAAAACCGCCGCTCATGTTTAAGCCCAAATCACGTTTTCCATCTTCTCACAAACCCCGCTCCGGAGCTTCCGCCACTGCTGGTGCTGGGAACCAAAAAGGTCCGCCGAAGGCCCGCGGCTTGGTTTATAAACAAGGCTATATCTCCCTGCGCGAAAAAGAGGAGATTTTAAAATACCTTCTTTCGCTATTTCCGATTTGGGAAATGCGCTATTCTAAAAACAATCCTCCCCCAGAAAACCAAAAGCAGCGCCCCCTTTTGCGCCCCGTTTATTGGTTAGGAAACTGGCAATTTGCGTGCTTGAATTATTATCATCCGCCGAAGGGCTTGTATGACCGTTGTGTGACGGCCGAACCTTATCCCCCCATTTTGGAATACTTAGTTCAAAAGATCGAAGCCTTGGTGCATGAAAGTTTTGAAGCTCGCGATATTCCTCGCGGTTGGCATCTGAACACCTGTTTGATCAACTATTACGGCAATCAGGTCACCCCCGAAGGCAAAGAGCTTGATTGTGCCCGCGTGGGTGAACACAAAGACTTTGAACCGGGACCGGTCGCATCCGTTTCTTTTGGAGAGCGCGCCTTGTTTCAGTTTGTTTCAAGCCGCGGCACCGAATCCAAATCAGAAGTCGTGTTACAACAGTGGTTGGAAGATCGCTCGCTGCAAATCTTTGGCGGGGATAAGTTTAAAAAACATCTTTTTCACCGCGTCCAACGCGTGGAAGAAAAAGAAGATCTGAATTTTAAGTTGAACGAGATTGAGAACTTTAACACCCGCAGAATCAACCTCACCTTCCGCTATGTGCCCGATGATCACATCGTGCCGTTTTCACGTTTGGGCGCCGCCGCCCAAGAGGATGTGCGCGGCTACGTAGAAAAGCTTGCGGAAAAATCTGAATTCTTTAAAGAACAATTAAAATAATTATTGCGCGATCTTCCAAGAAGCCACAAGCACGGGTTTACCGGCTTTAACGGTCATACGCGTTTTTAAGTTTTGATTCACCCAACGCACGATCATGTCTTTTTCAGACTGCGAAAGCTCGGCATTTCTAAACTGAAAATCAAAACCCGATAACGGCAAACTTAAGCGCATGGATTTTTCCGCGTTCTTAGAGTTCTTCACCGTAAAGGCGATGGTTACAAATTTATCTTTGGTTGAAGGCTCTTGCACTTTGAATTTCACGTGAGTGCCTTGATCAAAAAAACCCTTCCACTCTTCATCGCTTAAATCGACTTCGAAAGTTTTTTCTTCTAACTGAAATCCGGGCGAATGAGACAAAATGTACGATTGGAACATCGTGGTTAATGCCGACCAGTCATAAGGAATGGGCAAAGTGCAGTGGAAGCCCTGTGGGAAATCAATCACGTGCAGATTTTTGCTGGTGATTTTCATTGCGCCGTCACGAATTTTTTCTGAATTTAAATTAAACGGAACAACAGAATCTTGCTGAGTTGCATAGATAACAACGGGCTGTTTAACGTCCTGATAATAGCTCCAAAAATCATTCAGCGCCCAAAAGTCCCCGCGATCTTTCATACCAGGTGGAAGCTTGATCGTCGACACATAAGAAAGCCCCCCTTTATAAGTGCGAGCGATTTCGCTGACGGTTTTGCTCATGAAATGAAACATCTCGTACTGCTTTAAGCTGGGAACTTTTTCATCCAAACCTGAAAGGCGCTGCTGACTCCAAACATCCACCAAAGCCGAACGCCAACCGTTTTCGGTGATATTACGCATGGTCGGCTCTAAATTCACAACCGGACACAGCGCTGTAAAACTGTTGATTAGATTGTCCTTCGCCGAGGAATTAAACTTATTCAGCAAAGATGAAAACAAAACGCCGTGGCCGCCAAGACTAATACCAAACATGTGCACACTTTGGACGAGCTTTGACAAAGGCTCATCGGGACTGGTCAGTAATTTTGCGATATGAATATTTTGAATCCCTTCATCATATCCACCGAAAGAAAACTGGGTGTTATTTGTGATGAAATCATTGCTGGTCATGTTTTCAACAACCAAAACATTAAATGGGGACTGTTCAAAGAGCATCATCAGCCACCCACGCTCGGGTCTAAAGTCTTCGACATTCGAAAAGATTCCTAAGCGCACCACCACCATCGGACGGCGCTTCAAATCTCCCTTTAATGCCAAAAGACCTTTCAGCTTGATGTTCCCCGGTAAGTTGATGATCACCCGACGCAAGAACGGATGAGTTTGCGGCTCATAGCTGAGCGACATGATTTGTAAGGCATTGATCAACGTGTTCTGAGAGCCGGTTTCCAACTCTTTACGACAGTCCTTAAAGTACTTTTCCACCAAAGCGCCCTGCAACTGCAATGAGTTAGCAAGACGCGGATCCATCATATGTTCTTGCCATTTTTCACGGGAACAAGCGTCGCTAAACTCGGGCGCTTCACCCGTCGGCGTCCAAGCAAAAACGTTTTGAAAAAGGAAGTTTAAGGGCTGCGGATAACGCCCTGGGTTGTCAATCAACGGAGATGTTTCAGAGGGTATTGAAAAGCGCGAACTAGCAAATTGTTCGATAAAGGCCCGCTGCTCAGAGACGATTCCCGCGGCGGCCGACGTTTTTGACGTGAGCGTCAGGGACAAAAAGCATAAAAAGAGAGTCAAAAGACACGACTGAAGCATAGGTCCTCATATCGAAAAAGAACCACTGAGTCATCAAGCTTTTTCCGGGGTGACTTTGAGTATTTACTTCAATAAACTTTTCCCGTCTTACTGTGACTAATTCCGCACAGAAGACTCAATAAATGGAGATACAAAATCATGGAACACAAAATTGAGCCCCTCTATGACGGGCCTCTTTTTAGAAACGCCCTTCAAACTCTTGAAGAAGGTGCAAAACTTATCAACTGCGATCCAAACGTTCTTGAGCGTCTAAAAAGACCTCGTCGTGCTATCACCGTCTCAGTGCCGGTGCGCATGGATGACTACAGTGTGAAAGTGTTCACTGGTTACCGTGTTCAATACTCTCCGACTTTAGGCCCTTACAAGGGCGGTATCCGTTATCACCAAAACGTAGATCTTTCGGAAGTTGTCGGCCTTGCGGCTTTGATGACTTTCAAAAATTCTGTTTTGGGCCTTCCTTTAGGTGGAGCAAAAGGTGGTATCACTGTTGACCCAACCAAACTGTCTCGCACTGAAAAACAAAATTTAACTCGTCGTTACGCCTCTGAAATTGGACCTTTCGTCGGACCCACTAAAGATATTCCAGCTCCTGACGTGGGCACAGACCCGCAAACCATGGCTTGGTTCATGGACACGTACTCACAAGAACAAGGTGGCTTTGCACAACCCGGTGTTGTGACAGGGAAGCCGGTGGAAATCGGTGGATCTTTGGGTCGCAACCACGCCACAGGTTTGGGTGTTGTTTACGTTGCCGAAAAAGCTTTCGAAGTTTGCGGCATGAACATGCGCGGATCGACAATCGCGATTCAAGGTTTCGGTAATGTAGGATCTTTCGCGGCAAAATTTGCTAGCGAACGTGGCGCCCGCATCGTGGCCGTGAGCGACGTTTCAGGCGGTATCCACAACGGTGATGGTCTAGATATCGCCGACGTCATGGAATATGTAAAAACTCACAAAGTCCTTAAAGGCTATCCAAAAGCTCAACCGATTTCGAATGAAGAATTGCTTGAAGTAAAATGTGATGCGCTTTTCCCTTGCGCGCTTGAAAATCAAATCGACACGCACAATGCGGAAAAAATCCAGGCAAAAATTATTTGCGAAGGTGCCAACGGACCTATCACAAACTCCGCGACAAAAATTCTTCATAAACGTGGAGTTTTCATCGCTCCAGACGTTATCGCCAATGGCGGTGGCGTGATCGTGTCTTACTTCGAATGGGTTCAAGACGTTATGTCTTACTTCTGGGATGAAGATGAAGTGAACGGTCGTCTAAAAGGTATTATCACCAAGGCTTTCGATAAAGGTTACGCGTTTTCTAAAGAAAAAAACGTCGACATGAGATCTGCGGCAATGGCGGTTTCAGTTCAACGTCTAGAAAAAGCGATGCTTCTTCGCGGTCTTTACCCAAGATAGGACTGATATGCGTCCTTGGCTTTTATTGCCACCCCAGTGGGCTCATGATTTGAGCTCACTGGCTCTTCCTCTCTACTCCGCAATTTACGGACAAAAAACTCCGCACTGGAAAAGTTTCACTTGGCGTGACCTGCACTTTGCAAACCCCTTGGGAATTGCCGGGGGCGTCGATAAAAATGCCGATCATCTGAATGATTGGTGGAAACTTGGTTGCGGCTTTGTTGAAGTCGGCACCGTCACTCCTCGCCCCCAAGATCCCAATCCGGGAAAAATTATGGATCGCGATCTGCATCTGCAAGCGATGTGGAATAAGATGGGATTTCCCAGCGCGGGGGCTGACGAAACTTTTTTTAATCTTGCGGGCTATGCACCCAACTATCGCACCCCGATTTTTGTAAACATCGGGAAAAATCGTCACACGCCCAATGAAGAGGCAGTGAATGATTATGTCACCCTGATAGATAAATTCAGACCTTTTGCCGACGCATTTGTGGTTAACATCTCGAGTCCGAACACCAAAGGTCTGCGTGATTTACAAAGCAAAGAAAATCTAAGCCATCTGCTGGGTCCGATCTTAGAAAAAGTCTCTCACTTCGAACCCACACCCGTTCTCGTAAAACTTTCTCCGGATATGGGGGAAGAGCTTCTTTCCGAAACTGTGCAGCACTGCCAACAGTTGGGCATTGACGGATTTGTGTTAACAAACACGACTTTATCCCGTCCCGCTGGCTGTCATTTTCCTGCAGAAGGTGGTCTTTCCGGAGCACCTTTGAAAGACCTTTCAAAGCGCGCTTTGCAAATTGCTGTTGAAAGTTTAGGCAAAAAACGAGAGGGATTACTATTAGTCAGCGCTGGAGGCGTCTTATCCGCAGAAGATGTCTTTGAAAGATTGCAAATGGGCGCAGATCTTGTTCAAATTTATAGTGCGCTTGTATTTCATGGCCCCGATTTTTTCCATGAAGTCGCGAGAAGGTTTAATGACGGACGATAATGCGGTCGAGGTAAAGCCGAAAAAGTCGAAAATTAGGAAAGGCCACTGGATTCCCGTGGTCGCTGGATTTTTGCGCAAAGACGGTAAAATCTTGGTCGGTCAACGTCCTGAAAATAACTCGCTGGCGGGTCAATGGGAATTCCCTGGCGGCAAAATCGAATCTGGCGAAACTCCCGAAGAAGCCTTAGCTCGCGAGCTCAATGAAGAATTGGGTATCGAAGCCGAGGTCGGCGACCTAAAGCTTGCTTGCACTCACTCTTTTGGTGACGTCGGCATTTTGATTTTATTTTACGAAATTCTGTATTGGAAGGGACAACCCAAAGCCAAACATCACATGATGTTGGAATGGATTCACCCTGAAGAACTGCGCCATCGCAACATCCCTGAAGCGAATCGTAAAATCTTAGATAAAATCTATAAAGCCCTTGGACTTGAATGGCGAAAATAATTCTGGCCAGTCAGCATATCAACTCGACTTCTTGGCAATTGGCGAAAGCCCTCAAATCTCAACAGCACGAAGTCGTCTTGATGACCAGTTATGGAGAAGTGCCTCCAGAAAACAGCAACGGCATTGAAATCATGGCTTATTTTCGTCGCTGGAGCGCCCTTGAAGGATTAAGAATCATTCCGGGACTTTTTGGCTTACAGCCCCAGATTTTCCATCTGCTTTTAGAAGAAGATCGCATGAATGGAGCACAAATTGTGCTTTCCACATTCGCCAAATCTCATCCCTCTTGCGTTCTTACAACCTCGCTTTTAAATATTAAACACGGACTGACACGTCGAAATCCCGTGCGCTATTTGGTGGAAGAAAGTGACATCATCACTTGTCCGACCGTTGAAAACCTTGGCCAATTGCGTGGTCTTAATGTCAGTTCTCGGCGGCAAGGACGCGGCATCTTACCACCGGTTTTGGATCTGCAACACCCCTCAGAGATTATCACAAGTGACGAAGAAGTTTTGCGTTTTGTCGATAGCCTGACTCAAGGAGAGTTTATCGTCATTCCGTTTCGAGAAACAGGATTTAAACCTTCTTCCGACGCCTTCATTCGTCTTAGAACCATCGCTGCAAAATTTAAAGTGATCTTGTGGGGGTCTTATTCTCACTGGTCCTTGCGCGATAGAAAAAAATTCGCCGCGTGGATGGAAGCCCATCAATGCGCGGGCAACTGGGCTGTCACCGGTGAACTTGAACCTTCCATCAGTCGCACCCTTTTACAAAAAAGCACGGCTTTGGTATTAGCTGGCCAATCTTTGACCCCGATTGAAATGACCGAATACGTAATGCGGGCGATTCAGTCCCATGCCGTCCTGGTCTTGGATTCAAAACAATCCAGCATCCATGCCGATCTTTGGAAAAACGGCGTGAACTGTTGGGTCCTGCAGCATGAACAGTTGCAAAAAGACCTCATAAAACTTTTGGCCAAACCAAGCCTGAAGCTTGCCGAAACACTTTCCGAACAATTTTCTCAAGAGCGTCACTTAATGGATTCGTCCTTAAATGAACTCAATCGTCTGTACAATCGAGCCCTCAATCACTTAAGATAGATTGGCGGCTTGCGCCGTAAGAGGTGCGGCGGGCTCGGCCCGCGGAACTGGATTAGTATGGCTAAAAAGGCTTTGCCGGAATCTTTAAACATCTGTCTGACGTCTCATCGGTTCCCGATTTTAAGTCGTGCAACCGATCATGGCTTTCTTTGGCCTATTGCTAAAGGTTTAGCCAAAGAAGGGCATAAGGTTACGGTTCTTGCTGCAAGTTCTTTACTAAAGAAACCTGAAGTGGTGCGTGATGGTGTCCGCGTTTTTTTCTTACACGAAGGTGCCAAGAATCTTTCGCATTTAAACTTCCAAATGGCCGTGCGCCAACGCTTTGCCCAGCTTCATAAAGAAGAGCCCTTTCATATCGTTCATAGCATCGATAAATCAGGCTATCGTATTGGCACACGAAAAAAAAATCTGAATGTGGCGATCGCATACGACGTGGAAGCGACACAAATGTCACAACTTTTTGCGATCTTAGCCATGAAACAAGACACCTTAGGAAGCATGCTTTCCACGGGACTGGCGACCGCTTATAAGTTTTTAACGACTTATTACGGCGGCGATCGTCGCTTGCTATCAACCGCCGACGGAATCTTTGTCACCAATCCTCAGCAAAGAATTATCTTAGAGCGCTATTATCTTTACCCTGATTTTCACACCTACACGGTTCCTTACGGAATCGAATTGGGGGACTTAACTCCGAAAGAAAAGTCTTTAGAGCTAAGAAAAAAATTAGCTATTCCCGAAAATGCTCACGTCGCCGTGACTATTTCAGACATGACGGAAGTAGCAGAAATTTTGCCGGTTTTAAGAGCTTTTGAGAAAGTCGCTTTAAAAAAGCCTAATAGCTATTTGATGATTGTCGGCAATGGTCCCAAATTTAAAAATATTGAATTTGAGATTCTAAACCTCGCCTTAGGTAATCGCGTGATAATGACCGGCGCGGTTCCGGCTCAGGAAATCGAAGATTATATCATCCTGGGTGATGTCTTTGTAAACATGGGCTCGCGCACGACGGGTTTTGAACCTTCGACTTTAGAGGCGATGGCGCAAAAAAAGGTGGTTGTGGGTTCGGAAGTGTCCCCGATTGCCAATATCATTGAAGACGGACGTGATGGGTTCTTATTAAGACCTGCCGATTCAGATTCCATGGCCAATGTGCTGGTAGAGATTTTTTCCGGCACTCTTTCGGCGGACGAAATAGGCGAAAGAGCCCGCCAAAAAGTGGTTGATCTGTTCGATACGCCCAAAATGGTCCAGGCAACCCTTGATGCTTATCGTAAAATCCTGATTAATACCGGTTTGTATAAGAAGCAATGAGTTAAAACCAGGGATTTTGATAGTCAGAGCCCCCAGGCTCTGTATAATCGAGAGTGTTATCAATACTTTAAGGAACCAGCATGACGAAAGCGGATTTAATAAATTTGATCTCGGAAAAAGCAGGCATCACTCGCGTAAAAGCGGAGACTGTGGTGAACACCATTTTTGATTCTATGGTGGAAGCTTTGATGCGTGACGACCGCATTGAAATTCGTGGCTTTGGTTCATTCGTCAATCGTCAGTATGGCGCCTATAAAGGACGCAATCCTCGCACGGGTGAAATCATCAATGTCGAAGAGAAAAAACTTCCCTTCTTTAAAGTAGGAAAAGAACTTAAAGAAGACATCAATAAAGGCAAAAACTAAGTCTTTTGATAGAAGCTTAGAAAACTAAAGGCTGCTCGTGAGCAGCCTTTTTTATTTTTAATTACCCGAAAATCTTGAATCGCGCCGACTTTCAAGGGGCCTTCCATAACCCCTTAAAATTCTTAGTATTTCTATGTAATTTTTAATATATTAAAATCGATATTGATATTTTAAATAAAAAGCGCTATAAATGTGAATATGAGCAATATCGATTCAAACATTCTATGCCCCGCTTGCAATGGCTTTTTGAGCCCAACAGTCTTGTCTTGCGGTCACTGTAACATCCGCGTGGAAGGCCCTTTTCAGTTAAATGAATTCGCGACCTTGCCACCGGAAGACTTACATTTTTTGCGAATCTTCATTCAGTGCGAAGGAAGAGTCCGCGACATGGAACCCGCTTTGGGTCTGAGCTATCCCACCATCCGCAATCGTTTGACCCAGCTAAAAAATAAGCTCGCCGTCGGATTAGAAAGCGAAGTGGGAGAAAAACCTAAACCCGCTTCTTCGGCAAATGCGACCGAAGAAGTTCTTTCTCGTCTTGAAAAAGGCGAGATCACTTTTGATCAGGCTATGAAACAGATCAAGAAAGGCTCAAAGTGATGAACGAACAAATCAAAAAAGTTTTAGAAATGAATAAATCTGGCGCACTCACCGATGATCAGGCCACCGCCCTTATCGAGGAGTTGATGAAGAAGGCCCAAGCTGAGGGCTCGGCCCAAGCCAACTCACAAAATGAGGAGGATGAACGCGATCGTCGCGGTGACCGTCATGAACGTCATGATCACCATCACGATGAACGCTTCAAACGCCGTGGTCGCCGTGGTCCTTGGGCTCATGGACCGCGCGAGTTCCGCGGAGGTCCTCCTCATTTCGCGTCTTTTATTCATGATAAAATCCACGAAAAAATGCACGAAGCTATGGGCGGTCCCTTCGGCCAAGATACGGGCGAGGGGAACTCTATCACCATGTCAAAATTCGAAGCCCCTCGCGGACCGCAGTCTGAATTTAATAAAAATGCGATCACGGTGTCGTCTTTTTCGGACGTTGCTTTGAAAAATTCTAAAATGAACAACAACCGCATTGATGCCAGCAAGGTCAGCGATCTGGATATCGAAAATAGCGAAATCGCTCACCTCGGCGTCGCTGGCAGTTCAATCAGTGACTTGCAGATGAGAAACGCGACCCTGTCTGAAACGCACTTTCACGGATGCAAGTTAAGCGACGTGGCTATCAAAGAAGGCAGTGCGATAGATAATCTTGAGTGCAATGGCTGCGTGATTCATGATGTTCACTTTGAAGGAAAGTCCCAGTTTAAAGATTCGGTTTTACATGGCACTTCTTTAAAGGATGTGGCCTTGGGACAATCCACCATCGATGGCCTTGAAACCCATGGTGTGTCCTTTCACGACGTGCACTTTGTATCATCAACCCTTAAGGACTGCGTGATCAAAGGCGCCAGCTTTCAAGACGTCGAATTTATAAATTCGCAACTTAATGAGGTGATCATTTCTTTTGAAGGAACATGGATTCTAAAAAAGAAAGGCTTTGCCGATATGAAGCTTGATAACTGTCACCTTACTAAAGTGATGTTCAGCGATTGCTCGCTGACGGATATCAAGATCAGCAACGTCACTTTGTCAGATTTAAAAATTATAAACGTTCACCTATCAGATATCGAAATCGACGGTAACGAGGCCTTTTTAAAAGCATTTGGTTTAAACAAATAAGGAACTTTGCAGATGAGATTATTTAGACTTATTGGACCTGTTGTGTGGGCGCTTCCAGTTTATTTTTTATGGAATTACTTGTCCCCGATTTATCTTTCGCAGCTGCCCGCTCAGTATTTGGACATTCCATTCTGGCATATCGCGGGGGCTTTTGTGTTATGGAAGATCGTCATCATGATGATCTTCCCGCACCACTTTCACCGTCCTTTTTATAAGTACGGGAAATTTTCGAAGCTTAAAAAATTTCAGCGTTTTGCTCACCACGGTCGTTGTGGGGGCGTGACGGAAACTTATTATCATCGTTAATTTTAACGGTTACGGCTAACGGCGACTGAAGATAGTTAATCACATCTTTGGCGCCGTAAGATTTTTTACCGGGCTTTAGCATGCGAGCCACGTTATTCAAATCATCACCTGCAGTTAAAAGCGGAAGTTCTGCAATGCCACCGGCCTGAATCTGTCCCATACCGATATCGGCCATCAAAGCATTACATAAACATTTGCGCCCGACGGTGTCTTCTTCTAAGCCGCCTTTACGAACATAGTCTTTCACGGGTTCTGCCGGACAACGCTGCCCCACGCTGCCATCTTCTTTTTGATAAGCATGACGAAGATAACCTAAATCACAAATACGTTTTCTTTGCGCGTAAAGAGTTTCTTGGGAAACGGTCCAATCTAATTTTGCCGCTTTAAACGGAAAACCTGTTGGTGAAGAACGTGGATCTGTAAAAATCCAACTTCCGTCCGGGGCTTGTTTTTTCAAAATATCAGCAATAGCGCGTTCACGATGCTCAAGCGCGACTCCTGATTCATCACAAAACGCAAACAATGTTCCCACTTGAATGCCGTGAGCACCCAAGCTTTGGACTTCGGCCATCTTTTCTGGCGTTGCATAATATCCCGCCATCCAAAATGGAAGTTCTAACGCCTTCATGTCTTCTAAAGAAACGACATCTCGTTCACCGTAAATCGGCTCGCCCTGATCAGTCAGCTTCATCGGCCCCCGTGGCGGAGCATTGTGCCCGCCCGCCAAAGGGCCTTCGACGATAAAACCATCCACGCGGCCCGTGGATTTTTTCTTTAAGTTCGCCGCAAGTACGGCTGAAGAGACAATCGGAAAAAAGAACGGACGTTTTAAAGGTTTTAACTCTGTTTCTTCCATCACTTGGTGCGGGTGGAAGTAGGTCAGTGATTCTTCAGAAGCACCTACGACTGAAATTTTCAAACTGGCCGTTTTATTTTCGCTTAATAAATCCAACGCCCCCGGGATTTCGCGCGGAATACCCGCCCCCATAATGACGTAATCCACATCAGCAAGCATCGCACCATAAAGGCAAGCCAAGTTCGGAAGCTGAACCTTCTCTAAAAGATTTAAACCGACAACACCGTCGTGGCCTTCTTTCGCTAACCACACCTCGACAAAACACGCCACCACCGTTAATTGTTGTAGCGCCAGCGGCGACTCTAAAGAATATAAAGGCGATCTTTTATAGGTTTGATTTTTTTGGCGGCCGCCTTCGATGAAATAAGTCTCTAAGATTCTGTTGGCGATAGTTTGCGATGGAAATGCACGCATTGCGCGACGAACATGACCTTCAAGATCTCCGTCTTGCAAACGTCGAACTAAAACAGAATTGATAGCTGTTCCAGAAATCACGCCCAGTTGCCCCGTCATGGAAACGGTTTTTGCCAGGTTCCAGTTAGAAACCGCGATACCCATGCCACCTTGAATGATTGTTGGATGCTTACATTTCATGTTCGTAACCCTATCGGGGTCCGAAGTATGTCTCAACACAAACACGTGACGCTATAAGTTATGTGACTACCAGCGCAAATTTAATTGTGGAAAAAGACGCAAGTCCTCGATGTCAGAGATGCCTTTTAAAGCCATATAGAGCCGCTCGACTCCCAAGGCGATCCCCGCTGATGGCGGCATCCCCGCTTCCAGGCAGCGAAAAAACTCTTCATCTAAAGACACCGGCTCGCGATGACTTTCTTTTTTCTTATTGAGGTCTTCTTGAGCTCGGTGGCGCTGAACGTAGGGATCGTTTAATTCGTTAAAGGCATTGGCCAGTTCTAAACCTTTCCAATAAGCTTCAAACCGATCACCCCATCCGTCTTCAGTGAGTCGCGCTAAGGCTGCTTGATAAGGTGGATACTTTTCTACGAAAACTAAATCTTCCGGTGGTAACTGTGATTCAATTTTTTCCATAAAGATCAGGAAAAACAGATCATCAATGCTTTCTGCACTTTGCACATCGACTTCTAAACGATCCGCCAAATTTTTTAGATCAATGGCCGAAGTCTGCGGCGTGAAATCAAAATCGCAATATATTTTAAAAAGTTCCGCGACACTATAAGTATGAACCGAGACCGGTGCTGCAACATTAAGAAATTTTACCATATGCCCAATAAGAGCCACGACATCATCTTTGATCGCTGGCAACGCTTCGTAAGCGCGATACCATTCTAACATTAAAAACTCGGGCTGATGTCTTTGGGTGATTTCCCCATTGCGGAAACAGGGGGCCAGTTCAAAAATTTTCTCTCCGCCCAAGGCTAAGGCTTTTTTTAAATGCAGTTCCGGACTGGTCGGGAGGTAAAGGCGCTCCTGTCTTGAACCTTGAACTAACAAAGTCGTAAACACATCTAAGCTCGGCTCAGTTCCCGGGCAACGCACCAGACTTGGAGTTTTCACCTCCACGAATTCTTTCTTTTTAAAGAACTCGCGAATTTGATTTAAATAAGCTGACCATTCTTGCAAAAAAACTTTATCGAAATGTCTTAACGGCAGCGCCGTTAATTGCGGTGAGAGTAAAACTATTTCTTCAGCTGAAGTCACTGCGACCAAATCACCTTCAATCAGATGTTCAGAATGTGGCGGTGCTATTTGAAACGAAACTTTGTGGATCTTTTCATCGCGAATAAGTTGAAGTTTTAAACCTTCTTCGCGTTCGATCTTATATATCCTTCCCGCCACTTTCACTTCGGAAGGCATGGCGGGATAAGAAGTCCAATGATGGGAAAGGTATTCTGCTCTGTTCAACAGGCAGACTTTAGCGGCAAGTCCCCTGTCCGCGCAAGTTTTCTAGCTGATTTAGGATGGAACCAAGATCATTGGCGCCAAAAACCACGTCCTCGTTCACATAAATGCGGTGCTTCACCCATGATCCGCGATAAATTCCTTCACTCGCAACAAAGCACGCCGGAGTTTCATCCATCGTCATCGCTTGGGCGATGTTAAATTGTGTAAAAAGTGCAATTGCTATGGTGGCTAAAGCTGCTAAAAATACTCTCATAAAATCCCCGTCCTACTTCGGCCAAGCCGAAGCTCTAAGCAGAGGCGCCAAATCGTCCCCACTTTTCCCTGCAAATCTGTTAAAGCAAAGGCCTTGCCAAGTTATTTTGTCACCAGTACAAAGCACCTATTGCTCATTTTTTGAGAGAGGTTTTCCGAATGATGGATCTACAACGCACTCTGCAATCCGTGAAAAACCACGCTGATTGGATCAGTCTACGCCACGTTACAGAAAAAACTACGCTTCGCTCTTACCGCGATGAAAAACCGGACCGAAATCAGATCTCTTACGATGATGGTGTCATGGTGGAAGTTTTGGTGAACGGTCATTTCGGCTATGCTGGCACCAGTGACATTTCTGACGCCGGTATCCGCAAAGCCGCTGACAGAGCGGTTTTGATGGCAAGATCTGCCGTGGACAAAAAAGCGTTTAACTTCACACTAGAGCAAAGACCCCAGTCACAAGGTCGCTATAAATCTCCTGTTATCAAGCCTTTAGATAGTTTTTCAGCAAAAGAGATTTCAGACATCTTTGTTGATGCCAATAAAGCCATGAAGGTTTCAGATAAAATTGTCAGCCGACAGGCAACCGCGATGATCGTGGAAACTCATTTCTATTCTATTTCTTCGTCCGGTTCTGAAATGGAACAAAACTTTTCCATCGTCAGTACTGACTTTTCAGCCACGGCGGCCGAAGGCAGTGAGTTTCAAACTCGCACCGAAAATGGGGGCTTAGCCCGTTGTTTCCAAGTCGGCGCGGAAATCTTTGATCGTGTTTCTATTTTAGAGCGCAGCCGTCGTGTGGCTGAAGAAGCCGTCGAACTTTTGACTTCAGAAAACTGCCCAAATGAAACCATGGATTTGTTGTTGGCGCCGGACCAAATGACTTTGCAAGTGCATGAGTCCATCGGTCATCCACTCGAATACGATCGCATTTTAGGTGATGAGCGCAACTATGCTGGTTGGAGTTTCGTGAAGCCTCAAGACTTCGGCACTTTGCAATACGGATCAAAACTTATGAACGTCACTTTCGATCCGACGGTGCAAGATGCGATGGCCTCTTACGCGTTTGATGATTCTGGCAACAAAGCGACCAAAGAATTTTTAATCCGCGAAGGAAAGTTAGAACGTGGCCTGGGGGGTTTAGAATCTCAAGCCCGCTTAAAACTTCCGGGAGTGGCGAACACGCGTTCTTCCTCGTGGAATCGTGCGCCAATTGATCGCATGGCCAATATCAATTTAGAGCCAGGCACATCTCGCCTCGAGGACATGATCGCTTCTGTTGAGCGTGGCGTCTTTATGATGGCGAATAAATCTTGGTCAATTGACGACTACCGCAATAAATTCCAATTCGGTTGCGAGTACGCCAAACTCATTGAAAACGGTCAATTGACGAAGACTTTGAAAAATCCTAACTATCGCGGCATCACGGTGCCCTTCTGGAACAGCTTAAAAGCCGTCAGCCAAGCCCGTGAAACCTACGGGTCCCCGTTCTGCGGTAAGGGCGAGCCAAATCAAGTGATCCGTGTGGGTCATACAACACCTTATTGTCTTTTCGCGAACATTGAAGTGTTTGGGGCCTAGGAGATGAGCATGAACTTCACCGAAAAAACCAAAGATGGATTTAACAAAGTTGCCGATCACATTTTAGATCAATTGCAAAACAACGAAGCCGCGAACATCAATTTGCATGCAGAAGATTCAACTTTCATTCGCTTTAACAACAATAAAGTTCGTCAGAATACACAAGTTGAACAGCGCGGACTGTCTTTATTGCTCCAAAAAAATAGCCGTTCTATCAACCTGAGCTTTTCAATCACAGGGAACATCGAAGACGATAAAAAACGCGCCGATCAGTTTTTGAAAATGGCGCGCACGGAGTGTGATTTACTTCCTGAAGATCCATTTCAAGTGCCTTTGCAAAACAACGGACAAAGTGATCACAGCTTCCAAGGGAAACTTTTAGATCCTGCCAACGTCGTTGAAGCCATCACAACACCAGCTGCGGGTTCAGACCTTGCAGGTCTTTATTGTGCGGGTCCTTTGATTTCCGCTAATAAAAACTCAATGGGTCAAAGCCATTGGTTTGCCAATGAAAATTTCTTTATGGATTATTCTTTGTACATGGGCGAAAAGGCGGTCAAAGCCGTTTACGCGGGGACAGAGTGGAACCAAAAGGATTTCGCAGCCAACCTTACCCACACCCAAAGACAGCTGGCCCTTATGAATCGGCCCAAGGTGGAACTTAAACCGGGGGCCTATCGCACCTATCTGGCACCGGGAGCCGTGGCCGAACTCACATCGATGCTGGCTTGGGGGGCTTTAAGTTATAATGCCTACAAACAAGGGGCTTGTGGTCTTGCCAAACTCGCGGATAAAGAAAAAACCTTATCGCCTTTGTTTTCAGTTCGTGAAAACTACGGCTTGGGCCTGACTCACCGATTTAACTCCTTGGGCGAGTTGGCTCCCGAAACTTTGGATTTAATTTCTAAGGGCGAACTTAAAAGCTTCTTAGTCAGTACGCGTTCAGCCAAAGAATACACCACCACCGGTAACGCTGCCGAGGGCTGGGAAGGTCCCCGCGCGATGGAAGTCTTGCCAGGAACTTTGAAAGAATCCGAGATCTTAAAGCAACTAGACACCGGCCTTTATCTTTCGAATTTGCACTATTTAAATTGGTCAGATCGTTTGAATGCTCGTATTACCGGGATGACTCGATATGCCTGCTTCTGGGTCGAAAAAGGCGAAATCGTAGGTCCCATTAAAGATCTGCGGTTTGACGAAAACCTGTATGACTGCTTGGGGCAAAATCTTTTAGGGGTTACGGACTTCCAAGAAACCGATCCTCAAGTTGGAACTTATGAAAGCCGTTCTTTCGGTGGCAAAAAGGTTCCGGGCATGTTAGTCAAAGATTTCAAATTCACGCTTTAGGAGTGTTCCTTGGTTACTTATCTTGTGCGTTTTATGGTCCGTCATGAAGTTTATGAGCAGTTTGTCGAATGGGCAAAAGCCGAACACATTCCTGAAGTATTAGCTCTACCGGGCTTCGTTACCGCTGATCTTTGCTTGCGAAAAGGGGGCAGCATGGAAGCTTCCAGCAAAGATGTAATGATCAGTTACAAGGTTGAAAACGAAGAGGCCATGAAAACTTACATGACTGAATACGCAATGAAAACCCGCGAAAAAGGCTTAGAGAAATTCCCAGGCCAATTTTCTGCACAACGTGAAGTTTGGTTAGAAACTCGTAATTTTACGGTTAAATAGCAGACCGGGGCTTTCATTTCTGCACTTTGAAGTGTATGTTCGCCCTGTAGGTTGTTTTTAAAGAAGGAGGCCACTATGGCTACACCAACATTCCAAAAAATGATTCAAGACTTAACGGCTTCAAAAGGTGTTCAAAATCTTCTTGAAGGTTTCCAAAAATTGAACGACGAGATCAAAAAGAAAGAAACAGAACTAAAAACTGCTTTTGATCAACAACGTGACGAAAAAATTGAGATGGCTTGGAAGAAGTACCAAGAAATCATCAAAGCTTTAAGCGCTTCTGAAGAGAAGATCGAAAAAGAAGTGAACAAAACAATTAAGAACGTAAAAGCTTCTGCTGATTCTTTAGAAAAAAATATCGCGGCTTACAAAAAGAAAGCGATTGCCCAAAAAGCAAAATGGGAAAAATCAGTTTTCAACAAAACAATGAGCGCAAAAACTTCTAAGAAAAAAGCCACTGTAAAAAAAGCGGCAAAAAAGACCGTTCGCAAAGCGACGAAAAAAGCTAAGTAATTAGTTTTATTCGAGCTTAAATAAAAAGGGAGGTCATTCGACTTCCCTTTTTTATTTTGAGCACATCAATTCAAAAACATTGGAATGCTAAATGCAAAAAGCGAATCTTGCTCTCGCAGACTCGCTTTTTTAGGAGCTCCCGTCCGGATTTATCCGAAGGAGTCCGAAATGACCAAAAACAACTATTATAGGTCTTTTCGGATGATCTTGAGAATTCTTAAGCAAATTCTCGCGATCATCTTAATGATTATAAGATTGATTAAAGAACTGCACTAATTTGATGGTCTAAATCTCTCCTTTTTCATCAAGGTACTGGACTAAGGAAAGGACATAAAATCCTCGGATGGAAGATCCAAGGACGAAGCGGCTGCGAGGGCACCTTCTTAGGTGCGGACGGACTTTTCTCGACCGTACCCTTCGTGTTAAATTCAATCTTCATGCGGTACTTGCGAACATTCTTAAAATTGATAATAGCTTTTGTCTTAGGCGCTCTCTTGGCGACCTTCGTGACGTTAACGGCGGTGTCTTATTACGCTGTCGAGCATCTGACATTAGCAACGCCACTAACCCCAGCAAAACCTGCATCCAAAAAAGAAGTCGATCCCGAAGCTGTTCCGGAAGACACCTGGATTAATGCCAACATCTTAGATGTGATTCGCGTGGGTGATCAGTATGCTTCGGAGCTGAATCAATTTGATGAACTTAAAACAGAACTCAGTTCGCATAAGTCACCGCGTTTGTGTGAAATTATTTGTAACGGCAGCTCTTTTGATAAAGATCGTATGCTCGAAGAACGCACCCCTTATCTGCAAAACTATTATCGCCAAAATGGCGCGAAGGCTTTGCAAGATCCGACCTTCCAATTAAAGATGCGCGAGCTTAGCATTCTGTCCGAAATGTTCCCAACTTCATTTCGAAGTGTCTGGAGGGATGTGGAACAAAATCGCGAGTCCCAACCTCGTTGGACCCAGAAAATGGCCTGGTCCCTGCGTTTCGAAGGAGCGGCCCTGGCCGAACTGCCCGACCTGCCTGAAAAATGGGACGAGCTCAAAAAAGAGTCAGATCGAATCCAAAGCTTCCGAGAGCTCATTCAAAGCTGCCAAAAAGGACTTCGTCCCGCCAAAGAACTGCGCGCAGAATGTGAACATCTCTAGGACGCCTCGCATTAGCCTATCCGCAGTCCTTACAGATCTTTCATAGTCGTAATGGGTGTGCTACGCTATCGCGCAAAGCCCGTATCCTCGAGGTATCTATGAAAATTGCTGATCTTTCTGCTAAGAACGAATTCATCCCCCGTCATATTGGACCTACTGACAGCGACATCCACGAGATGTTGAAAACTTTAGGTTTTAATTCACTCGATCAAATGGCCGATAAAGTTATTCCGGCCCAAATCCGCACCCAACACGCTTTTGAAGATGTGGGTTCAGGGATTTCTGAATACGATCTTTTGAACAAACTGAAAAGCATGGTTTCGAAAAATAAAGTTTTCAAATCATACATCGGCATGGGTTACCACGACACAATCACGCCGACGGTAATTCAACGAAATATCTTTGAAAATCCAGTGTGGTACACGGCTTACACTCCTTATCAGCCAGAGATTTCTCAAGGTCGTTTGGAAGCGCTTTTGAATTTCCAGACAATGATCTCTGATTTGAACGGCATGGAGATCGCCAATGCTTCATTGCTTGATGAAGGCACCGCTGCAGCAGAAGCCATGTTCATGGCACATTCCCTTTGCAAAAATAAAGCAAACGCTTTTGTGGTTTCGCCGAACATGCATCCTCACGTGATTGAGGTTATGGGCACACGGGCTGAGCCTTTGGGTTTTGAAATGATCATCATGGATCCGGCGAAATACGATTTCTCTAAACCCGTATTCGGCGTGTTCTTCCAATACCCAGACACTCGCGGTGCGGTTGAGGATTATTCAGCGATTGCGAAAAAATATAAAGAGCATGGCGCCTTAGTCACCGCTTCAACAGACTTGTTGGCGATGACTCTTTTAACTCCTCCAGGTGAATGGGGTGCGGATATGGTTGTGGGTAACTCCCAACGTTTCGGCGTTCCATTGGGTTTTGGTGGTCCTCACGCGGGGTACTTGGCAACGAAAGATGCTTACAAGCGTTTGATGCCAGGCCGCTTAGTGGGTGTGAGTGTGGATTCTCAAGGGAAGTCGGCATTGCGCTTGGCTTTGCAAACGCGCGAACAACACATCCGTCGTGAAAAAGCGACTTCCAATATTTGTACCGCGCAAGTATTGCTAGCAAATATGGCTTCGATGTATGCGGTTTATCATGGACCTCAAGGCCTAAAAAAAATTGCTTTGCGCGTACAACGCTTGACCGGAATCTTAGCTGAAGGTTTGGCAAAACTTGGCACGCCTACAGTGAAAGCTTCTTTCTTTGATACGGTGACCGTGAAAACCGACAAGCTTACGGCCATTATGACCCAAGCTGAAAACTTAGGAATCAATTTCCGCAAAGTGGATGATTCGACTTTGGGCATTTCATTGAATGAAACAACATCTTTAGAAGACATTGAACAAATTTGGGCCGCCTTTAACGGTGGTAAGCCTGCGGCCTTTACGGCTCAGTCCATTGATGACGCCATGGCAGACGTGAAAGTCCCAACGGCGTTGGAACGCACGTCGACTTACATGACTCATCAAGTGTTTAACTCTCATCGCAGCGAAACTGAAATGCTTCGCTATATCCATCACTTGCAAAATAAAGATCTGACGTTGACGCATTCAATGATTCCACTGGGATCTTGCACGATGAAACTAAATGCGACGACAGAGCTTGTGCCCGTGTCATGGCCTGAGATCGGCAAACTTCACCCGTTTGCTCCGGTAAAACAAGCTTCGGGCTTGATTGAAATGATTCACGATCTTGAAAAGAAATTAGCCGATATCACTGGCTTTGCGGCCGTAAGCTTACAACCCAATGCGGGTTCCCAAGGGGAATATGCAGGATTGCTAGTGATCCGCAAATATCACAAATCTCGTGGCCAAGGTCACAGAAATATCTGCTTGATTCCTTCATCAGCACACGGAACAAATCCAGCCTCAGCCGCCCTTGTCGGCATGCAGGTCGTGGTTGTCGCGTGTGATGATCAAGGGAACGTGGACGTTGCCGACTTAAAAGTGAAAGCGGAACAGCATCGCGATAATTTGGCGGCGTTGATGATCACTTACCCTTCAACTCACGGTGTGTTTGAAGAAGGTATCGTTGATATCTGCAAAATCGTTCATGATAACGGCGGACAAGTTTACATGGATGGCGCGAACATGAATGCCCTTGTGGGTATGTGCCGTCCCGGAACATTTGGTCCTGACGTTTCTCACCTGAACTTGCATAAGACCTTCTCAATCCCTCACGGTGGGGGCGGACCAGGTGTGGGACCGATTGGCGTGGGGGCGCATTTAGCGCCGTTCTTGCCAACGCATTCTTTGGTTCCTGAAGCGGGACCCAAAGAGGGTATCACAGCGACAACGTCGGCTCCTTGGGGCAGCGCTAGTATTTTACCAATTTCTTGGGCCTACATCACGATGATGGGGGCGGCAGGCTTACGTAAAGCAACTTTGGTGAGCATGCTGAACGCCAACTACATCGCTAAAAAATTAGAACCGCACTACCCGATTCTTTACAAAGGTAAAAACGGTCTGGTGGCGCATGAATGTATCGTTGATACTCGCGAAGTGAAGAAGACTTCGGGGATTGATGTGACAGATATCGCGAAACGTTTGATGGATTTCGGATTCCACGCACCAACCATGAGCTTCCCGGTTGCGGGTACATTGATGATCGAACCGACTGAATCTGAATCTAAAAAAGAATTAGATCGTTTCATCGATTCAATGGTGGCGATTCGTAAAGAGATCGCCGCGGTAGAGTCCGGCAAAATGGATAAAGAAAACAACGCATTGAAAAATGCTCCGCACACCGCACAGATGTTAATGAAACCAGAGTGGAATCATCCGTATTCACGTGAAGAAGCGGTTTATCCCCTAGAATGGCTGCGCGGAAATAAATTCTGGATTTCTGTAGGCCGGGTCGACAATGCGTACGGTGACCGTAACCTTGTTTGCTCTTGCCCATCGATTGAAGAATATCAATAGTGGCAAAAAAAGTTCTGCTGATTCGCCTAGATAAAATCGGAGACCTGATCTGCACTTTGTGTGTCGATCAGGTCCGCTTTCTAGCCGATTGTGAAGTTCAATGGGTGATCGCTAAAGGACTTTCTTTTATCCCTGAAAATGCCGATCCTAGACGCTCTTTCATCGAAATTTCTAAAGAAGATTGGAAGACGTCCTTAAAAGCTTTAAGACAATTCATTCGGGAATTTAAGCCCGACATCGCGGTCAGCTTTCAAGCTCCGTGGTGGGTGAATTATGCTCTGTGGGCCGAAGGCGTAGCGGTTCGTGCGGGTGTAAAATCCCAATGGCACAGCTTTTTGTTTTTGAATAAAGGCTTACGCCAACGTCGCAGCATCGCGAATAAGCATGAAGCCGATTACAATAAAGATCTTTTAGGTCATGCTTTTGATGCAACCCCGGTAACCGAAGCGACGCCAATTTTAAAATTGATCGCACCTAGCTCCCCAGGACTTTTAGAAAAGCATCAATTGTCGCCGCAAGAATATATCGTGGTTCATCCTGGAATGGCGGGGTCGGCTTTAAACTGGCCGATTCCCAATTACCTGCAATTGATCGCCGAAGTGGCTGAAAAGACCCAAGTGGTTGTCACTGGCACGCCGGCAGATGAACCTTGGCTTAAAGAAATCAAAGAAAAATTTAAACACAACACGCGTGTTTTGATTTTACAGAATAAGCTTAACACCAAAGAGCTCATGTTGATCTTAAAGCACGCAAAAGCCCTCGTGGTTCCTTCCACGGGGGTTGCGCATATCGCCGCCTCTTTAGGTACGCCGGTATTAGGAATTTATTCTCCGGTGCGCGTCCAGCATCCGCGTCGTTGGGCGGCCCGAGGAGATAAAGTCCAAATCTTTATGCCCGAAGGGCATGACCCCGATGACGTCGGGCCGGAAGTCATGTCTGAAATCAAAGTCAGTGACTTGCTGAAAGCTTTAAGAGCACTATAAAAGCATGCACACATCTTGGAGCTTTCCCCCGTCTTTTGAATCCTCAATTCGCGAAGCTTTAAAAAGCTTTGATCTGACATTGGAAGACTCTAAAGCCTTGGCGAAATGTGTCTTGGCTCTTTCAGATTACTTTATCCAAAAGCCCGACGGACAAACGCCGTGGCATGAATCTTGGGCGCAGATCGCTTACCTGGCCTATTTCCTTCCTTTAAATGCCACGCGCTTAAATCGGTTGGTGCATGAAGCCGATGCTCGTGGATTTTTTGAAGGTATCGAACATGTGATTGATTTTGGCGCAGGACTCGCCACCGCATCCCTGACGCTTTCAGAAAAGCATCATTTCAAGTTTCACTTGGTCGAACGTTCCCAAGAACCGCAAAAACTGATCGAAAAATATTTCACACAGTTTAAGGCTGAAGAGTGGCAAAAAACCTGGGGCAAACAAAACCTCAAAGATCCCAAGAAAACTTTGGCATTATTCAGTTACTCTTTGACCGAACTTTCCGACATCCCTGATTGGGCTTACAATTGCGAGGCCTTGATGTTGGTGGAACCTTCCACCCAGCAAGATGGGCGGAAGTTGTTAGATTTAAGACAAAAACTCATTGATAAGGGCTATCAAGCCTGGGCGCCCTGCACTCATCAATTAGCTTGCCCACTTTATTCCCAATCAAAACACGATTGGTGTCATGATCGCGTTCACTTTGCCGCCCCTTCTTGGTTTTTGAAAATGGAAGAGCAACTGCCGATGAAAAATCGCACGCTGACTATGAGCTATGTATTGATGCGAAAAACACCGGCCCCAAAAATCCTGGCGGCTCGCGTGGTCGGTGATCGCTTAGAGGAAAAAGGCAAAGACCGCCAGATGGTCTGCCGCAGTCCCGAAAGGGAATTCCTAGCGTGGCTGCATAAAACAGGCTTACGCCAAGAAATTCCGCGCGGAGTTTTGATTGATCTGCCCGCGGATTTACCAAAGGTTTCAAACGAACTTCGCGTGAATCAAGAAATCAAGGTATTAAAGTAATGTCCTTATTAAAAAGATTTCTTTTCCTGATTCTTTTAGCTGTTTCAGCCACGACTTTTGCGGAAGAAACTAAAAGCACTCAAGAAATCTTAGCCGAAGAATACCAATCTCAAGAAACTCCATTTTGGGAGCCGCAAAAATCTGATCAATTAAAAGTCAAAACGGGATTTTCAGTCCCCAGATACAGTGTCGAATTCGATAGCCCAAACAAAACCAAAGCGAAATTTGAACCCAATGCAAATTCAAAAGTATTTTTGAATTTAGGCTATCGCAATCTTTCTGCCACCGCTTCCACGACCCAAGCGCAAAGCCACGAAGATGAATCCACCAAAGGCAGCAGTGATGGAACCGACTTTCAATTCAGACTTTATGGTAAAAGAACCTATGAGTTCTTTTACCAGTCCTATCATGGCTACTATTTAGATAACTCGGCCGAGCTTGATCCAGCCTATGTAAATACTGATAAAAAAATTCTGTATCCCCACCTAAAAACTCAAAATTATGGGATGAATTTTTTCTGGAATTTAGACGACGAAGAGTTCTCTTTTGCCGTGGCCTTTGATCAGGCGGGACATCAACGTAAAAATGCTTTGGGCTGGAGTGTCTTCGGTCACGCCAGCCAATCAAAAATCACGAATGGCAATCAATCCCTCATCCCGGCGAGTGCCGCGCCTACTTTTGGCTCGCTTGCCGATATCACTGATATCAATAGATTCACGCTTGCCGGTGGAGCGGGCTTTGGTGCGATCTTGATTTTCAAAGAAAAATATTATGCCACGGGACTCTTGGCGCTAGGTTTAGGTTATCAAGATGCCCAGTTTAAAAGTACGGATGGCGGTCAGGAAAATAAAAAAGATCTGGGCACTTATTCGACCCTTCGAATGGGTGCCGGTTACAATGGCCAGAAACATGTCGTGGGACTTCAGGTTTTAGCTGAGCGCGTAGGCTCTAACGTCGGCGATGGGGAAATCGGTGGCACCTTGGCTGAACTGAGTCTTGCTTATTCCTATCGTTTTGACTCTGTCAGTTTACCACCCCTTGATGTGATTTCTTCTTGGCTTGATTAGCTAGGTCCTAGTTTAAAATCTCAAATCACGACATTCAGTTTCGATCTGACCCCTTACCCTTGTGAGGTGTTCCTAAGTAAGCGAAAATGTAAAAGGTGTCACCATTGACTCGTCCTTAAGTGAGACGGGTTTAATTATGGAAGGTTTAAGATGGGACAGGAAAAAAAGAACACGTTCTTGATCGTCAGTGGCGATAAAGTGCGCGTGCAGAAGTGCACCGACATTTTAAATCGCAATTTCCCTAACTGTTCAATCTTTCACAGTGCCGAATGGTTCGAGACAAAATACAAGCTGGATAACGTCCATCCCAAAGCCATTTTGGTGGATGAGTATTTACCTAAAGGCTCGGGCTTTGACGTCGTCACCAAGGTTTTAAAAGAGCGTAACAACAATGACATTTCGATTATCATCATGTCTTACGTGAGTGACCATGATGCCTTTACCAAAGAAGTGGCCTCCGGCCGCGTGCAGTTCTTAAATGAACCCGACCGCGAGTCGGCCCTGGTAGAGTGTGTTTCGAAAATAGTTTCACCCCATAAGGTAGAAACTCAAGTTCAATATCAAATCAAACAGCTTGAACCCGGAGCCATTCTATTTGCGGAAGGTGAAAAAACCGAGCTGACCTATATCGTAAAAAAAGGCAGCCTGCGCGCCTATTGCGCCAGCCCCGAAGGGGACAAAATCACTTTAGGTGAGATCGTTGCCGGTGAGTTTGTCGGCGAAATGGGGCATTTTAATCACGAACCTCGTTCGGCCACCGTCGAAGCGATTACGGATGTCGAGCTGATTGCCATCCCTAATTCGGCGGTAGACAACGTCATCTTTACCCGGCCGTCATGGGCTAAGGCGCTGGTAAAAACCCTCTCAACCCGACTTAAAAAGGCCAATAAAGCATTAGCTGGCTAGATTTTTCAAAGACCGCCTTCGCTCTTTAAAATTTTTCGGGGCCGAGTTATTTTTTGGTCCATGAAAAAACAAATCATTCTTAAAAGCCTTATTGCTTCCTTGGTTTTAATTTCGAACACAACCTATGCTCACGAATTCGATGACATCGAAAATCAAGATGCCGAAATCGAAATGACGGAACAAATCCGTTCTGAACAAAAAGAATATTTTGAAGAACTTCAAGAAAACTGGATGCGCGGCACATGGGCGCGTCCTCGCGCCGGAGGCAGCTGTAAATACGTTTCTAGTATTTTCTCTCCGCCCCCAGCAAAAACGGTGGTGCTGACTTTTGACGACGGTCCTTCTTCGTCACTGACTCCCCTAGTTTTAGATATTTTAAAAAAGCACGGGGTCAAAGCGACCTTCTTTATGAAGGGCAATGCCGCCACTTCAAAAATGAGCATCGTAAAAAGAGTGAACGCCGAAGGCCACATCGTGGCTAATCATTCTTACAGCCATCCGAATTTCCACACATTATCACAAGGGACTCAAGTCAGTGAATTCACAACAACAGATTCGATCTTGCGCTCAGAGATGCCATCTTCGACCAAACTGTTCCGTTATCCTTACGGAAACTCGACTTGCAGCACGAACGCCTTAGCACAAAGACAAGGGTATAAAATCGTAGGCTGGCATGTGGATTCTTGCGATTGGGCCTTTTCTAAGAACGGTTATGTTACATCAAAACAAGCCGCTCTTTGCGCGGTGAAACCCGCTAACACCGCGAACTTTGCCGGACACGTTCTGAGCGAAGTCCGACGCCTTAATGGTGGTATCGTACTCATGCACGAAGTGCATCAGCGCACAGTGTATTCTTTAGATGAAATCATCGTCAGATTGAAACGCGAAGGCTTCACCTTCACAAATCTGAACGACCCAAAAATGGCCCGCTACCTAAAATAGGTCGCGGCACCTAATATAAGAATTTTAATAGTCTTTGCGGCTCATCACGCTAATTACAATCGCCGTCGGATGACTGTGTTCATCGGCGGTCAAAGAATAAATGACTCTCAAGCCATCTTTAGTTTTGTAAAGATAACGATCCTCACCAATTTCCTCTGAATTCCTCATCACCTGATCTTTATTTTTTGCGGACTCGACCATTTCAATGAACTGAGAGAGTCCCGAGTAAGCCCCCCCACTCTCTTCAATTTTATCTCTAGAGTGGCGCGTAAATAGTAATTTCATTTAATGATGTCCTTTATAACACTGCTATCGACCAACTCGTCGTCATATTTTCCCGCAGCTACGAGATCTTTATATCGTTGAACAATCACGTCGGATAACTCTAATTGGATATCACCGACGAGGGACTTAAGGCGTCTATCTGCGTCTTCAATTTTATAATAGTACCAAAATGCAATCGGAATTAAAATAATGAGTAGCCAAAAAGACCACAGGGACAAAAGCTTATTCCATTCGGTTCCATTTTTGTCTGTCGTCTGATTTACAGTCACTCCGACCAATAGTGCAATTCCAATGGTAGTGACTGCAAATACCAAGGTCCGAAATAGCGGACTGTGAAGCCATTTTTTTTGATTTTGTTTTTTTGCCATCGAAACAATTATAAACAATTAATTGTTAATTTTGAATCAAAATTTAAAAACTAGATCTTAGATATAGAACATGTTCCTACGATTACAAACTAAGGCGAATCAAAAGGGTTCAGCCGCGAGGCGGAGGATTTCGGCTGCCACGGAGGCGTACTCCTAGTACGTCGGAGAGCAAGCCCGAACCGCACAACGAAGTGGATGGGCCCTTTTCATTCGCCAGATCGAAGACGAAAAAAAACCCGAGGCGTCCAAGCCCCGGGTGTTTAAAAATAGTCGAGTTTTAATTTGAATCGCAGCCTTGAAACGTTCCGATGTTAGGCTGAAGACCGCTTCTTAATCGTTAAGACCGAATCCGGAGATTGGAAACAACGACAAAGAGATCTGATAAGTTTTCCCTGGAGTTGCCCCTGCATCTAGTAACTGGGCAATCTCGCGGCGGAAAGCTTTGATTCTTTCTTTGGCTTCTGGAAGACGGTTTTCATCCACGTTGATAGAGATCGTAGATTGTTCGCGCTCTTCAGTTGGCATCTTTTCTAGAAGGCGCTCCAATTTACGTTTCATCTTCTTTTCGCGGCTCATCTCGCCAAAACGAGATAATTCTTCCGGTGAAAGGTTTAAACGCTCCCCAAACATGCGAATAGTACGCATTGTTACTGTGCGTTTGCCATTAAGAATTTTGGACAAGAATGACGAGTCCACTTCCAAATGACGTGCGAAAGCACGCAGCGAGTAACGAGGATAGTTTTGGCTACGGCGAGCCAATTCATCTTCAAGAAACTGTCTAAAATCTGAGTTTTTATTTACATCCTGCATGAGGACACAATTATTGATAGCAGACCGAATAATCAATAACTTGTTCACGCCTTACATACATTTAATGCTGCCCAAAGAGGTTGCGTTAAGTTCCGATTAAAAAAATTTTATTTCTTATTAAAAATCAATAGCTTACGAATCCGTCCTCGCTCATCAATTTGGCAATCTTCATTGCCGATTTCGTAATCAAAGTCAGGAATCTCAGGCAAACTCTGAAGTAATTTTTCAGCTCTACCCTGGGGGCATAAAATCAATTTTTTTGCTCGCAGAAGCCCACGGGAAGAAATCGATCTTAAAATCCTTTCGATGGTAAAAGCGCCCACCCCCGCAATCACGACGTTGCCCTCAACCGGTGTCAATAAATCCTCCCCCGCTAGAGGCAGAAAGAAAGCTTGGGCGGAATGATCTTTTATATAATGCTCTTGTTCAAAACGCCGCTCAAGTTGCTCAATTATATGGCGAACCTGATCTACGAAGTGAATAGACGGAAATTCACCGCTTTCATAGGCATTCAGGCCCATATAGCCATGGTCGCAACAGAAGTCCCACACCGGGTTTCCGGGAATCAGTTGATCGTAAATAAGCTGCATGCGCGGGGAGAGTTTGAACATCGAGCAGTATAAATAGAATCCTCGTTGACTGTCTGTCCAGGGGAAAGGAAACTCGCCTGGCGGCTTGCGCCGCAAGATGTGCAGCGGGTGAGCCCGCGGAACTGGATTAAGATGAAAAAGACACCTTTAGCAGAAACTCATGAAAAGTCCGGCGGCCGCATGGTCGACTTTGCTGGTTGGTATATGCCTGTTCAATACACGGGCCTTCGCGAAGAACACGACAATGTTCGTAAGAATGTGGGTTTGTTTGACGTCTCTCACATGGGCGAAGTCCGCGTTAAAGGACCTAAAGCTCTTGAGACTTTAGAATGGTTAACCACCAATGACGTTTCTAAATTGAACGACGGCGAAGCTCAGTACTCTTTGCTTCCAAATGACCAAGGTGGCTTGGTTGATGACATCATCGTTTATTGCCTAACAAAAAATTCGGACTATTTGGTCTGCGTAAATGCTTCGAACAAAGACAAAGACTTTGCGTGGATGACCAAACATAACAAAGGTGCTGACATCACAGATGAAAGCGATATGTGGGGTCAGATTGCGATTCAGGGACCCAAAGCCCTAGAGCTTTGCGATCGCGTTTTTGGCTTTAAAGTCAGCGAAATGAAATCCTTCACCGTGAAAACGGGCCAATTCCAAAACTACAAAATCATGGTCGCAACCACAGGTTATACCGGCGAAAAAGGCTGTGAGGTTTTTGTGGAAGCTGCGGGAACCCCGGCTTTATGGAAGGCCCTTATGGAGCAAGGCAAGGACTTGGGAGTCGCCCCTATTGGTTTAGGCGCTCGCGATACATTGCGTACAGAAATGAAGTACTCGCTTTACGGCCATGAGATTGATGACACGACGAATCCATATTCTGCGGGTCTTGGCTGGGTGATTAAACCGGCTAAAAAAGACTTTATGGGGAAGTCCATTATCGTGGGCAAAAAAGAGGCAGGTTTAACCCAAAATCTTGTGGGATTTAAGATGCTTGAGAAGGGCATCCCTCGTCAGGGTTACGCCCTGTTTTCTTTTGACAACAAAGAAATCGGCAAGGTAACTAGTGGGACACACTCACCGACCCTGGATGAACCTATCGGAATTGCTTTCATTGATGCGGCTTACGCCAAAGAAGGAACGGAATTCCACCTAGATGTTCGCGGTCGCCGTGTTAAAGCGGTGGTTTGCAAAACCCCTTTTGTGACTAAATAAGGAGCCTCACATGGCATTTCATATTCCTGAAGACTATTACTACACTAAAGAACACGAATGGGCTCAAGTTGATGAGAACATCGTCACTGTTGGTATCACTGAGTTTGCTCAAGATTCATTGGGCGAGATCGTTTACGTTGAGCTTCCAGAGGAAGGTCAAAAGATCACTCAAGGCCAAACTTTTGGTGTTGTTGAGTCGGTTAAAGCCGTGAGCGACCTTTATGCTCCGGTTTCAGGCACTGTTATCGAAGTAAATGCTTCTTTGGGTGATGACCCTTCAGTATTGAACGACGACCCCGTGAACGAAGGCTGGTTGGTTCGTATCGAAATGGATACTGAAAAGGAACTCGCAAATCTGATGCGTGCTCCGGACTACAAAAAATTGATCGCTGAGAAGTAATTTTTTACTTGCAAGCGCCTGGCCGATTAGGCTAGAAATGACTTTCGAATTTTAGGTGTGCCCCGCTGGTGAAATTGGCAGACACGCTAGACTTAGGATCTAGTGCGCAAGCGTGGGGGTTCAAGTCCCTCGCGGGGCACCAAATCTCTTCTTGAAAGAGATCCGCAAAAAGCTGACTGGATAAGTCGGCTTTTTTTATTTTAATCCCCCCAAAAAAATTCTTAAGACTTTTTGGCCCAGGATGCACAGTAGGCGTCGGCTAAAACGTATTTGCCAGCAAAGATCAAACAAGTGCCAACTTCTTTTCCTGCCCGAATTTCTTTTTTTGCATAGAATGCACAGTTTGCGCAGTGATTGCCTTTACTTGCTGGAACTTTTTTATAGTCTTCAACGTATTTCACCGCCTTGGCGGTGGAATCCCCTGGGATTAAAAGAGGGATGACACCTTTTGATGCCTGGGCCTCAGCTCGTGATGGACCTACAAAATTAAACGCCGTTATTCCACCCACAACAATGGCAGCGTTTTTAAAAAATGCTCTTCGACTTATTGATTTCATTGGACTCTCCTGATTCTTAAAACCCTGCCATGGTAATAATTAAATGAAAATGCAGCTGATGGATGCGCAACTTTTGTCACCGGCCTATAGAAACTTCCCAGTGTAAATCTGGACAATGATTTTAGGGTCCTTATCTTGTGGCATCTTTTTCGCTATGGATCCTCCTATTCGGAGGCTCTGGTGCGTTCTATCATTCTTGCTTTAAGCGTTTTTCTTTTTTCTAAAGCGGTGGTTGCCGACCAAGTTCGTTATATTCCTCACTCTGAAGGCGCGTTGGCGAGCTTTTTAGATATCATTCAGAACTCGCGTAAATCGATCGATATGACCACGTTTATCTTTGAACCCTGCCATGCTAGCACTCTGGTGGTGATGGATGCCTTGGCGGCTAAGGCGCGTTCAGGAGTTTCAGTGCGCATCCTGCTTGATGCCTTTATGCACGATAAAAAACAAGCGTGGCAGTTGAACAACTATTTTGCTCAACAGGGGATTCAGATCCGTTGGTTTAATACCAGTCCGCTTTTAAATTTGAACTTCCGTTCGCACATCAAGCTGATTGTTTCTGATGGGCAAAAATATATCACTGGCGGACGTAATTACGCGGACGAATACTTCGGCCTTTTTGAAGGCGCCAACTTTATTGATCGTGATGCTTTCGTGGAAGGTGCTTCGGCGAAAGAAGCACAAAAAGTTTTTAATACGATGTGGGCCTCTTCTTGGACGAAAACAGTCAAGCCCTCGCATACTCGTATTTCGTGGAAAGAAGTTTGTGAATATGATGAGTCCGAGCGGGCTGCTGAAATCAAAGATCATTTTAATAAATACCGCACTGAACTGGTGAACGCTCTGCCATTACGTTCTTGTCCTGACACCCATTTCATCGCTGATGAACCCGGTGCTAAAATTTTAGATCAACATCGCAACGGCATTGAAATGGCTGAAAGCAAAGGCAAACATACGACGGCTGAGTTTTTAAAATTCATTCGCAATACTAAAAAAACTATGGTGATGGAAAACTGGTCGCTGATGCCGCATGAAAATATGCGCTATGAGTTTTTCGACCTACGCTGGAAGAAAATTCCGGTTTTATTTATCACCAACGACAATATGGATGGCCCGGGTATTTTGAAATACGCCGAGGACAGCCATAACAATCGTGCGGCTCGATTGCAAAACCAAGGTTCGATGGCCGTAAAACAGATTTCCATGCACGGAGCCTTGCAAGATAACTGGTTATTATCCCCGCCTAACACCGAATACCGCCTGCATGGCAAAGTCGGCGTTCGCGATGATAAAGATATTATCGTCAGCAGCTTTAACATTGATCAACGATCCTATTCTTTAAATATGGAGTCGATGATCCTGGTTCGCAATTGCCCTGCTTTTGCTCAAGATGTGGACGCCGGCTTTAATGATCTTTTGATCGTTTACGAACAAGATAAAGCCGCCGGCGTTCCACCGAACAATAATGACAACCTGCTTTGGACGGTCCTAGGCGCTTTGGGCGCTAGCTTTTTCTAAGAACGGGAACCATTCTCCAGGCCGCTTCGGCGTTATTAAACGGCACGCCCGTGGACATAGCGCCATACCAATCGACAATCTCAAATACCCCCGAGGCCGCAACCAGGGCCGCGAATTCCGTCGCGGTAAAGCAACGCTGTGGCGATTGATCCTTGAGGGTTCCAACTCTTTCCCCGTCTTGATATTCCATTTTCAACGATACATTGGTTATCTGGGAAACAGGGTCAAAGGTGTCGCTGGGGGAACCCCACTGGATTTTCACTTTAATGCCGTCTTTCTCCATCTCCCATTCACTCGCGGTGGATTTAGATATTTCAAAAACGGACTTGGGGTGACTCATCTCTAAAATATACAAACCACCGGGGTTTAAAATCTGCGCCACGGACCTGAGATGTTCAATAACGGCTTCATTTGAAAGCAAGTACGAAGTCGAATCCATCAGCAAAACGGCTAAGTCATAGCGATTTTCAGACTGATACTTGATCATATCAGCGCACTCGCAGTGAACGACGACACCCGCTTTTGCCGCTTTGTCTTGGGCATAGGTGGTCATCTCTGCCGAAAGGTCCACGGCGGTCACACTTTGCAGGCTCTTAGCCATTTCTAGACAGTGCAAAGCAGGGCCCGCGCCGAACTCTATAAATGAGTTTAAATGTGATTTTGAATGTTTTTGAAATACGTCTTCCAAAAACCGACATTCCTGGGGAACATCTTTAAAATCAAAGGCGATATCGTAATATTTTGCGAACGAATAAAAATCTTCGTGAAATTGAGATTTCATGACTAACTCCGAAATAAATTAAAATAAAAATAGAAACTAAACGCCGCGAACCCTATTTGGGGCGGTCGTATATAAAAAACTGCGTTTTGGAAAGCTAGTTAGTCATTTGATGAGCGGAAGATATTCGATACTTGCCTTGCCAGGCAAGGTAAATTTGTAAACTTCATAAAATGGCGGTTAAGGCTTTTCTTTCGCGGACTTATGCACTATTTGCCTAGGGGAAACAACCCTAAGGAGCCGAAATGAAAGCCATTCTTTTTTCTGCGTTATTGTCTCTGGTGTCTTTAACTTCCTTTGCTGCTGCTACTTCTGAAGAGCAAGTGGCTCAACTTGGAAAGTCAGCGATTGCAGCTTCGACTTCAGATCTTCAAGAACTTCCTTTTAGCATCGACCGACTTGTATTGCAGGCCGTGATCAGCAATGGCAACCGAGTGACTGAGATCACTTACTTGGCTAATGATTTTGAAAGCTATGAAAACTGCTCTTTTGATCCCCGCAACGATGCAGGCTCTTGTGACCTTTATCGCTGCCAAGCGGACGTGCGCGTTATCTTAAGTCAAAACTATACAGCCAAGGTAAAAACAGAAAATGTTCGCAACTGCAAATTTGTGGAATACGTAAGAAACTAGCTTGAATCCTAGGCGCCATTTTTGCTTTAATGGCGCCTATGAAATTAATGGGCCACCGCGGGGCACGGGATAAAGCTCCAGAAAATACGTTACGTTCTTTTTCTCACCTGATCGAAGCTGGCATCCCCGCTGTTGAATTTGATATTCACGAAAGTGCAGATGGAGTTTGGGTGGTTCATCACGATGACACCTTGGAACGCACTACGAAAGGCACAGGACATTTATCTTCAAAATCCTGGGCAGAACTCTGCAAAATAGAAACTCATGAAGGCGACCCTTTACCGCGCCTAGAACAAGTTCTGGAAATTTTCAAAAACACCTCGATGGAATTACAAATCGAACTGAAGTCCCCAGGGAATTACCAGGCTCTGGCCCAAGTTCTGCGCTCGTCCATCGACGTTTCTAAAATCACTATTATTTCTTTTAATCATCGCTGGCTTTTCGAATTTAAAAATTCCGCCCCCGATATTCGCACCACATGCTTGCTCTTTGGCTTACCCATGAATCCCGTGGAAATTGTCAAAAGCGCTAAAGCCCAAGGGCTTTCACTCAGCGTAAATTGGATTGATACAGAGTTGGTTCAAGCTTGCCATCAGGCAGGATTCACCGTCACGGCGTGGAACGCGAATGATCCCGAAACCTATCAGGAGATGAAAGCCTTGGGGATCGACTACTTGGGTACGGACAAACCTTTCACTGCACGCGGCTGGTCTAAATCCTGAATATCCATTTCGCAAAGGGAAACGATGCCTTTAACGTGCATCGTATTGCAGTTGAATGAATAAACTTTTGACAGTGATCAGCCTTATTACGTTTGTCAGCTGCACGGCTTTTTCAAGCCCCTCTAAACCCTTTAAAAAAGCCTTGGTCATTGGCGGAGGTGGTATCACGCCAGGTGTTGCCTTAGGCATGATCGCGGGCGCCAAAGATGCGGGCTATAATCCGGATGTAATCCTTGCCGCTTGCGGAGCCTCTTTGGGGGCGGCCCTTTATGGGTCCTTTTCTTCCCCTAAAGAAGCATTAAAGTACGCCAAGTCCGAGGAATTCTATTTACGCTTCCAAAAGCTTGTCAGATTGGGGGCGTGGTCCGCTTTAGGATTAAAAAACAAAATGCAAACCGTTTTGGCAAATCCCAAAAACTTGCCCGAAATTTTTGAAGGGAATATCTTAAAAATTCCCAATGAAGCTCAAGGTCTTTTACCGTCAGAAAAGTTTCCTTTAAGCAAAAACAAATCTCGCTTGATAATCCTTGCCGCCCGCGCCTCGTTCGGTCCCGAGCATCAAGGTAAAGACACCGGCACTGGATCTTTATTCAGAGAAAGTTATCTTACGGATGCCGCAACGGCCAATGAGCTGCGTGGATTTGAATCACCGGTAAAAAAATCTTTTCCTTATTCGCGTGTGGATCGCAAAACTGAAGTTCGCAGTGACGTGGCCTTAAGCCAGGCCGTGCGCGCCTCGATCACCGATCCTTTTTATGTAAATCCCACCCGCATTGGAAATTCCTATTACTGGGGTGGAGCCGTGGATCTGTTTCCCGTAGAAACCGCTCAGCATTTAGCTGAAGAGGTTTTAATGAATTTTCCGGGCGGTTTGTATAATAGGTTTGAAGACCTCGCGATCTCTAGCACTTACGGATTTGCGCAGTCAGATCGCACCACGGAAGTGTCTCGACTTAATGACATCAAGTGGATTGATACGTCAGGGTCTCACGAGTTAGGACTGGATCCGGGACTTTTTGGTGTGCTTTTTATAAATCGATTTCCCAGCTCTCATGAGAAATTCGCTTACATCATTCAAAAGCAATTCAATCTTGGATACGCTCGCGCGGTGGAAGCCGTACGCCTACAAAAAAATCGCGTCAACGTGCGCACGCATCTGCGACACACCGAAGTCGGCCGGCAATAACGAATTTAATGGCCAAAAGTTCCTGGGTGTGATTGAACTAAGTCATGAACGAACCAACGAACTGCCCAAAATGCCAATCCGAAAATATTTATCAAGATGGAAATCTTTGGGTTTGTCCTGAATGCTCCCACGAATGGACTCCGCAAAATGCAGCTGCGACAACAGAGACTGAGGCCGACACGCGCATTCGCGATGCCAACGGAAATGTTTTGCAAGATGGCGACACAGTCACCGTGATCAAAGATTTAAAAGTAAAAGGGTCTTCGTCCGTCGTCAAAGTGGGCACGAAGGTAAAGAACATCCGCTTGGTGGATGGTGCTGACGGGCATGATATCGCGTGCAAGATTGATGGCTTTGGTGCGATGAATTTAAAATCGGAGTTCGTCAAAAAAGTCTAGGGCCCCGCTCTACGTCTTGTTTTAAAGTGAGAAATTTAAAGTTATTCGCCTTTAATTAGTTTTTAACCCTATTTCAATTTAGTCTCGTGTTTTTCGGGAAATTCGCCCCAAAAGTACGACGATAGCCGTGATATTTTTGTCCAATAATTCCAAATTAAATCATATCTCACCTTGAGCAATTTTAAGTGAGTAATAAGCCGCCGAAAACATTAAGAAAAGCTGTTCCTCTTCCGATGAATATTTCAGTTAAAGGAACTTTACGGAAATGTCTGAGACAACGGCTGGTTCATTAAAAATTCGAATAGGATTTTTATTAGCGGGGCTAAGCCTCGCAGCCAGCTCATATTTTTTCTTATCCCACTCGCAAGAATCCCCAAATTCAAGAAAATCAATCGCAACGTCTCGCGATCATCTCCCCGCATCGGCGGAAGAAAATATCGCAATAGCTCCAACCACGGTTGACGAACCTGCCAATGAAAATCTAAAGCCTGTAATACAAAATACATTGGCCGAAACCTCCCCAGCGAAAGTTTCCACAGTTCAAATTGAAATGGCCCCGCAAGTCATTCCCGAAAAAAATCCCGAGACTTTAAAAACCTCAAAAGAAGAAGAAACAAAACTTCTTTTACCTAAGATTGATTTTTGGGCGTGGGCGGGACTGGGTGTGAACTACACAAGCTCTTCTCAAACCGTGGAAGGGTTTTCTGAACTTGAATTCGGTCGCATCAAAGGCCCATCGACGATGCTGCGTGCGGGTTTTTATGTCAGCGATAACGCAGGCCTTGAATTAGGATTTAAAAATACTCCGGGCGAAGCAAAGTCTTCAGAAAGCATCACTGTGAATGATGGTGAGTACAACTGGCTGACCATGTCGGCAGAAGCTCTTTATCGCCCGGTGGAGAAAGTAAAACACAGCGAATGGACTTGGCGCTTAGGTTTACAACAACACCAAATGCCATTTCTTCACGTCGACGGCGCGAACGAAGTTTCAATGGTCGAAACTTCGATGACAAATCTTTCTCTGGGGTTTGAATATAAAAAGCAGCTTAAAAAGCGTCTGCGTCTTGAATGGTTGATGCGTTACCAGTACCCGATTGCCGCCTCTAACAACGAAGGCACGAATTTTAAAGTCAGCCCCACGGTGTCATTTGATGGCTCCTTGGGAACGGCTTATCAACTTAGCGAAAATACATTCATCGGCGTCTATTGGTACGGTCAGTATCATGATTTTGATTTTAAATATCAAACACCCTCTACGGCGGAGGTGTCGGGACGACAAAGTCTTTTCTTCACCAACTTTGATTTAAGACTTGGGATGGAGTTCTAAATGGCAAAAATCTGGTACGTCCTGGTGACAATAATATTTTTAGTGGGCTGCCGCGATACCGGAGGCGGCGTGGTCGGTTACGTTAACAGCGCTTTAGACCGCTCCACCCTTTCCACGGCAGCATTAAGCATTTCCATCACAGAAGGCGCGTCTCACAGCCTTCTTATTGTTCTTGACCACGGCGTATCTCGCTCAACGACTTTAGACTGGAGTGTTTCTGCTCCCAATGGACAGTTTACCACGACGAATGGCATCGTTGGAATGAGTGAAGGTCAATCTTCGGCCCTGATCACTCTTGACTCTATCGACAACAACGTGACTGACGGCCATCGCAATTATCTCCTCACGATATCAGGCTCAAGCTTGGTTTTTGCCAACAGCATCAACATTCAAGTTACCATCATCGACAATGAAAGTGCGCCGCTCATTTCTGTTGCAGATATCTCTGTCGCCGAGGGAAATGGGGCAGGAACCACCGACGCCATCTTTACCGTAACAGCCAGCAATCCTTCAGCCTCTAACATAGTCGTGAATTACACTACTACTGATGGGACTGCTATCAGTGGCAATGACTATAATGCGGTCTCCGGAACGCTCACGATCCCCGCTGGCTCTTTAACGGGAACTATCACTGTGCCCGTTATTCGTGATTCTATTTACGAAGCAAATAAGAATTTTTCAGTCGTCCTTTCTGGGGGCTCCGGTTATACCGTCGCCGGCTCGCGATTGACCGCCATTGGCACCATCGAAGACGACGAATCCCAATCCACTTTATCGGTGGCCGACATCAGTATGAACGAAGGTACAGGTGGGGGATCTACGAATGCTGTTTTCACGATCACGATGGCCAGTGTTTCTGCGCAAAACGTGACGGTCAACTACACCACTCAAGATGGCACCGCGATTGCCGGCACGGATTATACAACGACTTCCGGAACCGCCACCATCACTGCAGGATCTACTTCAACCACCGTCAGCGTTCCGGTTTTACCAAACTCCATTTATGAAGATAATAAAACGTTCACCTTAAGACTTTCTGGAGGCTCCGGCTATCTTGTCTCCGGCTCGACCCTTATCGCCACCGGCACGATCTTAAACGATGATGCTGCACCGACTATTTCCATTGCCAATGCCAGCGCCAGCGAAGGAAACTCTGGCACGACAAATATGACGTTCACGGTCACGGCAAGTGCGGCCTCTGCACTCCCTATCAGTTTTAACTATGCAACCAGTGACGGAACCGCCGCGAGTGGTTTTGATTACACCACCACCAGTGGATCAAAAACCATCATCGCGGGATCTACGACCACCACGATCACCGTTCAGATCATTGGTAACACTCGCTATGAAAATAATAAAAGTTTTACGGTCACGTTAAGTGCAGGAACAGGTTATACCGTCGCAGGCTCAACACTTTCAGCCACCGGCACAATTCAAAATGATGATGCAGCCCCGACGGTCACGATCTCTGACATCTCGCTGGTCGAAGGATCTGGTGCGGGAACAACCAACGCGATCTTTACGGTCACTTTAAGTGCTATTTCTGGGGTCAACGTCACTTTTGATTATGCAACTAGTAACGGCACGGCAACTGCCGGTTCTGATTACACGGCGACTTCGGGCTCTGCCAGCATCGCTGCCGGTCAGACACAAACCACGCTCACCGTCCCTATTACTCGTGATACCACATTTGAAAGCAATGAAACCTTCACGATGACGTTAAGCAATCTCACCGGGTCTACGCCGGCAGGTTCAACTTTAACGGCAACCGCCACCATCACCAACGATGACCCCGATACACGAATTTGGGATTTTCAAAATGTAGGCGATTACACTTTGGGATCATTCTTAAATTTCGCGACGGGTTCGGTGACTTTAAGTCAGGTGGATTCTGTTCACAACAATGCGACAGAATTTAATGCGGGCACTCTTTCAGGGGTCACGCACAATGGGACAAGCTTGACATTGAATCCCAGCACCGCAACCAACATGATTCACGCCGCTTCTTGGACACCAAAATATTCTTATCTGGTGGGCTATTGGAAATTTGATGGCAACTGGAATGATTCTTCGAGTTCGAACGTCACCCTAACCCATACAGCAAATGCGATTACGAATCCGGCCGCGATCAAAAGCGGCTCGGGCGCGGCAGGCTTTCCGTCTGGACATTACGCCCACGGAACTTTAGCCGCGAGTTATTCAAGCTATGCCATTTCCGTGTGGGTGAATCCCACAACATTGGTTGCCGGTGGCGGTCCCGTGGGACAATCCGGTGCCGCAAACCCGGCCATTTTCATTGATAGCTCTGGAAATTTATATTGGGCCTTTGGCAGCGTCACCACCACGGTGAAAGCTTCTGCGGGCTTATGGACTCACCTTGTTGCCGTTCAAAATGGCACAAGCCAAGCCTTGTACATCAATGGTGTTCTTGCAGGGACCGCGACCGCTTCATCCAGCTTAAGTGCGATTGATGTGGGTCGCATCAATGCGACAACCATGGCTCAATCGGTCGATGAACTTGCGATATTTAGCACTCCTCTAAGCTCGAATGAGGTGAATGTGATTTATGCCCGTCAACGTTCGCGTTACAACGGTCTTTACACATCACCGGTGGTCGACATGGGAACAAGTGCTCCTTGGACTACCATGACACCAAGCACACCGTTGCCATTTTTAAAGGAACTTTCGGCGACGAATGAAACAATTGCGCCCGCACTCATGACAGATCTCGTAGCCTTATATCATTTTAACGAAACATCTTTAGATCAATACGCCGGGGCCGCCGATTATTATGACAGTACTGGAAGTGGGAACAACGGCAGTGGTAATTTACCCCTCAACGCTCGCAGTAATTTCGTCCGCGGTGTTACTTTCAATGGCAGCACCCATGTTCGTTTAGGCATTGGCAGCACCGTTTTCCCTTCCGCGACCACGACGGGCCTAACTATCTCTGCGTGGTTAACACCTGCCGAAGTGGGCGCCTCGTCCGTCGACGATCGCCGGATTATCAGCGGAACAAAAAATGGTACGGGAACTGTATTTGGGCTTGCTATCGGACGATCTCAACAAAAAATCTCAGCATTTTACATGGACAGTTCTGGGGCTTCAGGGACCCAAAAAGAACTAATCCCAGATGTCACCGTCAAAGCAGATGAGCTTGTTCACGTGGCTTTAACCATTAGTGGCAACAAAGCAATATTGTACCTTAATGGGGTCGAAGCCAAGAGCGCCTCCGATGCCAACGTCGCAAACTCGACAAGCCTTAGCGCATCGGTACCGATTCGGGTGGGAAGTATTCCGGCGGGCACCGGCAATTTCTATTCGGGGGCCATGGATGAACTTGCGTTGTGGAAACGAGGCCTCACCGCCGACGAAATTCAGCAAGTGTATCGTCGTGGAGCCAACCGCATTCGCTATCAAGTCAGAACATGTATCGACATCGCTTGTAATTGTAAATCCATCAACACCGGCGGATCGAGCAACGACTGTGACGGCGACGGCGTGGCTAATAACTTAGATCTTTCTGACAGCTTTGCCGCCGAATGGTTTGGCGCAGACGGTACTTCTGGCAGTTTCTTTTCAGAGCTGCAAAATAACTCGTCATTAGATTCATCGCAAAATCCAAATGGTTCGGTCAAAACAACCAACATGGTTTACGACTGGTCCACCAGCTTTTACCCGACCGCAGCACGGCCGGCGAACAATCGCTACTTTCAGTATCGCGCCTTCATGGATTCTGATGACAACAGCACGGCATGTAACAGTGGTCCTTGCTTGCCCGAAATCACCGCCATGTCTATAGGGCCTTCCGGAAGGTACTATGGAGGTGCCCCCAGTGTGGTTAATAACAACGCCTTCACGTACACCGAACTGCAATCACTCACTCGTGTTGATCCTAATTCTTGTACGACCTATCAAGTTTCCACCAATGGAGGAAGCACCTGGAAGTATTATGATACCGTAGGTGGAGCGTGGGAGACGACCACCGAAGGAACGGGGAACTCAAATCCTTTGAGTGATTATACTCTTTCAAGATTGCAGGCTTTGGGTTCGGGAAGCTTTAAGTTTAAAGCTTTCCTTAACACCAACGCGGCATTCACACAAAGTTGTGAGCTTAACAGCGTCTCTGCGACGGCCAAAGTTCCTTAGTCAAACCCTGAGTCTAATCCTTAGTCCAATGAGACGCTTCAATAGGGTGAATCCTGTTGGAGCTCTCTGAAAGCATGCTATGCTTTCAGACATGTTGGGATTTTCATCAAAACAGTTTTTAGGCGGCATTATTTTTTTGGCAGTAGTAGGTTTTGTCTATTACGGCCCTTACAGTAAATCTAAAAAATTAAATCCTGCCTATCTGGTGGGTGAATACAAAACGCCAAAGACCAAAGGAAAAGCCACCTTGGTGGCCGATAACGGCCATATCATTCGCCGCTGGCCAGTCCCATTTTCCGTTCATACGTTTTCGCACAATAATGCATTGCCTTGGCAACTAGCCGCTGTTGAAAACTTGGGGGATTCCATGGCTATCATCGACGCCCGCATAAAAAACACGGTCGAAGCTATCAAGGCCCCCGAGGGCTTGGTATTTAGCGGCCACGGGATTTTTTCAACGCAAGGCGATCGTCTATTTATTGCCGCTCAAGATAAAAAAACGGCCGAAGGCTTTCTTCTTATTTACGATACCGAAACAAATGCCTTAGCGAAGCAAGTTAAAACCGAAGGCCTTAATCCCCACGACTTGCAATATGATCTGACGAATTCCAAAAATCTGATTTTGATAAATGCGGGCAGTGAGCAGGAAAAAGGGCAATTGCTGTGGCTTTCCGAAGAAGACGGCAAGATCGTTAAAAGCATTTCTTTTTCTGAGGGCCTGACGGTTAAACATTTTTCCCAAAGTGAAAAGCTGATTTATCTTTACGGCCCTTCTTCGTTTGCAATGTTTAATCGCAAAGATGAAGCCATTAAAATTGCCGATTGGCCAAGCAAGAATCCTCAATATGCAGGAGAGATTCTAAATGCTTATCAAGACGTGATGAATGAAAAGATCTGGCTTACCGTGCCCACCAAGGACCTGATTGTGGTCTTAGAACAAAAGACTTTGGCAATTGCTAAGACCTTCGCGGCGACGAAGCCCGCTTCGATTTTAGCCTCGCCATTAGAAAATCCAGAGCTTCTTATGATTTCCGTCGGAACCTACGGCGGTGAAGGCATGCAGAAAGCTTATAATTTAAAAAACGTCAGCGGTTCTGACGCCGCTTTGGATGATCCGAGAAAATTTTATGCCGAACACGCGACCCCGTTAGAGGTCGCGATTCAAGAATAGCTTCATTAAGCTTTCACAAACTGAATGTCTAAAGTGATTTGTACGTCATCACCGACCAAAATGCCACCGGCCTCTAAAGCCGCATTCCAATTAAGACCATAATCTTTTCTTTTTATTTTGGTTGAGCCTGAAGATCCGATTTTAACATTGCCCCAAGGGTCCTTCATTTCTGCCGAAGGGCGCTCCACATCTAAAACCACTGAATTCGTCACCCCGTGGATCGTCAAATCGCCTGTCACTTTCAGGGAGTCCCCGTCTTCTTCCACTTTGGTAGATTTAAATGTCAGAGCGGGATACTTTTCTACGTCAAAAAAGTCAGCACTTTTTAAATGTGCATCCCTTTGAGCCTCACGAGTATTCACACTGGCCGCTTCAATAGAAACTTCGATCGAGGATTTTGCCACGTTTTGAGGATCGTAAGACAAAGTTCCACTGAGCTTATCAAAACTGCCATGGACCTTAGCGATCATCATATGTTTAATTGAAAAGTTTGCGCTTGAGTGGGCGGGGTCGATTTTAAAAGTGCTCATAATTTACTCCTGGTCTAAGACCGTTGTTTAGATCATGTGAATACTTTACGGCACTTTTAGATCGTTGATTAGATAGGATAATTAGGAATCAGTGTTCCATTATTGCAACAAATGCAGCTCCGGTGGTGGAGGCATTACAACAGAATTCGCCGCCGAAATAATGGCATCTGCCGTCTCTTGAGGCTTGGATTGAGAAATCACGTGCCCCGAGGGGTAGCTGCTTGTATGGGCCTTCATTTGCGTCGCCAGGGCTCTTTGTAAATCGGGCTGAATCATATAGTCATTTTCCGCAACGACGTACCACGTTGGTTTGTTCTTCCAAGCCGCGGTGGTGATCTTTTCTGAAAACAAAGCCCCCGCTGTCGGAGCTTGCGTCGCATACATAAGTGAGCTTTGGGGGATAGGTAGATCTTGAGCAAAGAAATTTGTCATCCCTGTGGTCGTTAAAGTGGCAAATCCTTCGTCATCAAATACCAATTCACCAAAACCGGGAGCCGCCGGATAAGGTTTTGTGATATCCAAAATAGATTGTCCATCGTTAGGCGCAAACGCCGCGACGTAAACCAAGGCTGCCACTTTGGGGTCATTTCCAGCTTCCGTGATAACCGCCCCTCCCCAAGAGTGACCCACCAAAATCACCGGGCCTTCCGCGCGCGCGAGAGCACGTTGAGTTGCTGCCACATCCCCAGCCAAAGTTGTTAAAGGATTTTGTACGGCAATGACTTTAAGACCGGCAGCTTGAAGCATCGGGATTACTTTATCCCAAGTCCCGGTGCCATCGGCAAAAGCGCCATGCACTAATACGACAGTTTTATCGCCGGGGGCTTTGGGAGTGGGAGCCGCCTCCACTGTTACTGAAAACGAAAAGGTCACACTTAGGATGGTTAAAAGCCAATTTCTCATAAACTCTCCTTGTTACATCCAAGAAGTACATCATCAGAGAATCGAGAACCCAAGAGGTCAGGATAAGATACAGTCAGGTCGGGTGTTAAATCGCAAAATTGAATCTAATAATGCGGAGGCTTTTGATTGGCCGGTCCAATATCGCCGCCGTCGGGTCCATCTTCAATTTTTTTACTTAGTTGAATCAGACGCTTTTCAAGATGATCGATGGTTTTTTGCTGTTCATAAAGAACTTGGCTGAGCTCTTCTAAAAGGTGTTCTTGATGGGCGATTTTGGTTTCAATATCAATTAAACGTTCTTCAGTCATGATGGGATTGTCTGTACCGCCCTGTCTCCTAGAGCGTCAACTAAAGAAGTCTTATTGCCGTTCCGCGAGCCTTTTTTTACACTGATTTCGTGGAAAAATTAAAAGATCGCATCTTAAATTATTACGAAGCCCATGAAACCAGAATTGATATTTTGTTTTTCTTAGGTGGATTCTTTTTTGATGTCCTCACCCTGACGGATGTCGATGATGTTTTAGGGATCGGCCAGCAATTAGTTTATCTTTTGATCCTGGGATCGATTCTTTATTTTGATTTCTTAGATGTGAATGGATTTTTTAAAATTCCGCCACGTTTGCAAAGAATCTGGGAATACCGACAGCCGATTTTACATTTCTTTTTAGGCAGTCTTTTAAGCCTGTATTCTTTGTTCTTTTTAAAAAGTGCGTCGATTTTCACGTCCATTGTTTTTGTCGCGGTCCTGATTTTAGTGATGGTCGCTAATGAACTAAAAAGCATTCGCGAAAAAGGGGTTAATATTAAGATCGCCCTGTTCGTGATTTGTCTGTTTTCGTTTTTTTCGATCACGGTGCCGGTCCTATTGGGGTTTGTAGGCTATATTCCATTTTTCTTGTCCTTGATTTTAACGGGCGGAGCTCTTTACGGGATTTATCACCTGCTGCTTAAAAAAGTTCAGAATGTACGTTTGCTGATGGGAAGCCTTTTAGCCCCCGGCATGGCCGTGCTGGCTTTCTTTTTTGTCTTTTACATGCTGGGTCTTATTCCTCCAGTTCCACTTTCCGTACAACATATCGGAATCTATCACCGGGTCGAACGGCAAGACGGAAAATACGCCGTCTTTCACCAAAACTCGGCCTGGAGTTTTTGGCGTAATCAAGGCGATAAAGAATTTATTGCAGAGCCAGGTGACAAGCTTTTCGTTTTTGCCCAGATTTTTTCGCCCGCAAGATTTAGCGATTCGGTGATTTTACATTGGTATTTTAAAGATCCCAAACAGGGCTGGCTAAGTACCGATCGCATACCGATGCGTATTACCGGCGGTCGTAAAGAAGGCTATCGCGGATTTGCCATGAAGCAGAATTATCCTGCAGGTGATTGGCGCATCAGCATTGAAACAACCGATGGTCGGGAAATCGGACGCATTTATTTTGAAGTGGTAAAAATCGACTTAGTTTCGCCAACCCGCACTTGGTATAAACAGCTTTATTAAATCTATTCGTAGCGAAGCGCATCTATCGGATGAAGCTTCGCGGCCTTTTGCGCCGGGTAACTTCCGAAGGCCACACCAATCAGGGCCGAGAATGAAAAAGACACGGCGACCGACGCAAAAGACACCGACGTGTTCCAACCAATCAGACTTGAAAGGAGGAACGAAACCGCAAAGCCCAACAGAATTCCCAGGACCCCGCCACTGATACTGACCACGATAGATTCCGTTAAGAACTGCATCGATATATCACGGCGTTTCGCCCCGATGGCTTTTCTTAAGCCGATCTCTTTGGTTCTTTCAGTCACCGATACCAGCATGATGTTCATGATTCCGATACCGCCCACAATCAACGAGATGGCCGCGATCGAGGCTAAAAGCAAAGACATGGTTCGGGAGCTTGAATTCAGCGCTTGTTGAATGTCGGACATATTAAAGATTCTGAAAGCATCTTCGCGTGAAGAAATCGGCACGCGATGACGGCGGTTCATCAGATCTAAGACTGATTTTTGCACTTGATCCATTTCGGTCACATTGAAAACTTCGATATCTAACGAATCGACGTAATCACGACCAAACAAACGATACATCGCTGTATTAACGGGAACAACAATACGATCATCTTGGTCTTGCGGACCGGCGGCTCCTTTTTCAGGTAAAACCCCAATCACGCGAAAGTTCACTTTGTTTAACTTAATCAGCTCCCCAATCGGAGATTTTTTTCCAAAGATTTCCCGTGCTACCGTTGTTCCGATGACAGCCACCAAAGCTCGGGATTGATTTTCGCTGTCGGAAAAGAATCGTCCATACACGGGGTCACTGGCGCGAACACGTGTGAACGCCGAAGTAACACCCATGATCTGCGTATTCCAGTTTTTATTCCCAAAAGTCGCTTGCGCCCTGCCGGAAACTGAGGGCGATACATCGCGAATGCCATCAACTTCTTCTTTGATCGCATTGACATCATCGGTGCGTAAACGAATCCGCACGCCAGATTCCCGCATCACTCCCGAAACACGAATATTCCCGGCACTTAAAATCAATAAATTAGATCCTAAACTAGATAACTGATCTTCGATTGCTTTTTGCGCGCCAGTTCCTAGGGCTAGCATCACAACAACGGCCGCGACCCCGATTAAAATACCCAGCATCGATAAAATCGAACGCACTTTGTTTCCGGCCAAGGTTTGAAAACCTTGATGGAAGTGCTCCATCACTTCCTTTATCGCAAATTCAGAACTGCCACCTGATGAAGGCGCTGGCGCCGTTTCAAAGTTTTTCACCAAGGGAAGTGGTGCGCGACGTTCATCACTTAAGATTTCGCCGTCTTTTAAACGGATCAAACGCTTTGCCAGCTGTCCGATTTCTTCTTCATGGGTGACGACAATGATCGTGATTCCTTGGGCATTAAGTTCTTGCAGAATTTCTAAAACTTCTTGTTCGCTTTGCGAATCAAGATTTCCCGTCGGTTCATCGGCAAAAATAATTCCCGGGCGATTGATCAGGGATCTGGCAATCGCGATACGCTGTTGCTGACCGCCCGAAAGTTCGTTCGGACGGTGATCCACACGCTGACTTAAACCGACTTTGCCTAAAAGCTCATTGGCACGATCAAAATCAAAGCCGTCAGAACTGTAAAGTAAAGGCAAAGAAACGTTCTGCCATGCTTTTAATCGAGGTAATAAATTGAATTGCTGAAAAATAAAGCCGACTTCATCGCGACGGACAACGGCCAATTCGTCTTCCTCAAGCAAAGAAACTTCACGCCCTTTAAGTTCGTAACTGCCTGAAGTAGGAACATCCAAAAGACCTAAGATGTGCATCAGGGTGGACTTTCCAGAGCCGGAAGGTCCCATGATGGCGACAAAATCCCCTTGCTCGATTTGCAAGCTGATACCTTTAAGGACTTCCACCGAGTGAGGTCCCATTTGGTAGGATTTTCTAACATCTTTGATCTCTATCAAAGGTTTCATGGACGTTTATTACTTTTACGGGCTGGGCTTCCTGGCATCCCGAATGGAGAGTTATTTGATTTTCTATCACCCAGTTTAAATTCGCTGATCATAAGGACGTCGCCTTCTTTCAGGCCACTTAAAACTTCCGTCATCTTACCGTCGGTGATACCGACTTCGATGCGATGAGTTTCGGGTTTGTTCGTCTCTGGTGATTTTAAAAGAACGACGGTTTTTCCATCGACCACTTTTAATGCTTCACTTGGCATTAATAAAACATCGGAACGAAGATCGACGGAAAAAGTGACATTCGCCGTCATACCACTGCGCATGAAGGTCGGTGTTTTTTGCGGAATCACGTCGACCACGAAAGTCGTGACAGAATTGACGGTTGTTGAGTCAAAAGCAATTTTATCTACAAACGCCGGTAATTTTTCATCCGGATACGCATCCAGAGTGATCACCGCAGGTTCTTTCAGTTTGATTCTTGAAATATCTGTTTCATCCACTTGCGCTTTCACTGTCAATTGATCTGAAAGCTGAAAAATCGCATCGGAGCTGGCAAAGGTTTGACCGGGCTCAACATTTTTTTGAATGACGGTTCCTTCAATGGGCGCCAAAACGGGGGTCGCTAAATAAAGCTCAGCCCATTTTTTATAAACTTCTGGACCTTGTCCCGCAGCCGCATCTAGTAATGCCGCCCGCTCCGTTGAACTCATCCACGCCATGACGTCGCCTTTTTTAACGACTTGGCCTTCTTTCACTAAGATCTGCTCGATGCGTCCCGCGACGGGTGCTTTGATTTGCAAACGGTTGCGTGGTTGCACAAAGCCTGAAGATAAAATTGTGTGCGCGATATTGCCCCGAGTAACAGAAACTTCTTTAAACGTGACGGCAGATTCACGCGAGCTCAACCACACAAATCCCGCGATCAGCAAGATCACTAAGACCGCAATGGCGATGATGGCATTTCTAGTTGTGGTACCCTTGCTCACGGTATGACTCCTCTGCCTTGGGATCTTTCCCAAGACGCCTCGGCATTCACTCTGTCTCGGCGCTTTTCAATCAAGTTCTTTTGGCGACTGATAAGATCGTTTTCGATAATATCCCAATCGTCAAAAGTGCTTAGACCGTTGTTATATTTACTACGGCCAATTTCGGCACGCACATTTTGTGCTTCGACGAAGGCTTGACTGACTTTGTAATTTTCAATGGCGATAACAAACTCCGCGTAAGCCGTCTTTAACGCCGTGGCTAAGCTTAAATCCATGTTACGCAAATTGTTTTCTGCCACCATTTTATCCGCGAAAGACGACTTGGAAGCAAAGAAAGTTTTGCCGCCGTTAAAAAGGGACCAGCCCAAAGAAGCTTCAAGCTCCCAATAGTCATTGTCATCGGGGAACCACGTGTCCCCATTACGGCCTATTTTTCCTTTCACCCCGAGGGTGGGATAATAACCCGCATAAGTCGATTTCAAGACCGCCTCGGCGGTTTTTACCTGGGAGACCGCAATCACTCGGTCAGGAACTGTTTGTACCAACTCTAAAAACTGGGGGGTCACGCCAGGTTCAACCACTTCAGGCATCGTCCCGCTGATATCCACGTCTTTCCCCGCCGCCAGGCCCAATACTCGCAGGTAATTGGTTTTGGCCGTATCTAAGGTCAATTGTGCTCTTTTTACATCAATCGCCGCTTCTTGCAGATAAGCCGCCGACAACATCACGGAACCTTTGTTTTCCCGACCACTTTCAAAACGCAATTGCACCAGGCTGTTATTGTCCGAACGACGTTTGTGGATGCTTTCGGCAAGCTTAATGTTTTCATGGGCGTAAATGAGGCCGGCAAAAGAAGATTTTAGATCATAGCTCAATTTGGCTTTTACATTGCGAAGAGTCGCCTCGGCGATTTCAAGTTTGGCTTTAGCATCATCCAGTGTGGAGAGATCACGAAAACCATTAAAAATATTTTCTGTAACGACAATCTCTGCACCGTATCCGGTTGAATTGGTGTCGTTGACCTGTTTTTGTAGATAGTTGGTACCAACAGAAATCTCGGGAAGAAAATTCCCATAGGCGATATTGAGCTGGTTACGAGCGATCTCCACTCCCGCTTCCGCCGAGCGGAGTTCCGCATTATGACGGGTCAAAATGTCGATGCTTTCAGAAAAGGTGTACAGCTCCTGGGCGTAAGCGCCCGGAATTGCAAGAAGCAATACAAAGATGAAAGTACTAAATGCCATGCGGTTCATGTACACAGAATATAACGGAATATCTACGAAAATATGGAGAGACTAAGGTCTGGTAGAACCATTCTTCTTCACAGAATAATTCTCGAGGGTCTTAATTCTTACATCCGCCACTTCGTCACAGGCTTTGGCCAGACTATCTTTTAAGCAGGCGGTGTAAAGTTTAAGGCGAACGCCATCCCAGGACTTGTACCAAATTGAGGCTTCCTCCAGGGAGTTTTGCGAGACTTTCTCCAGTCCCGGGATCTTTTGCAGAGCGGGAAGGACTTTTTTTAGATAATATTCTTTTTGAACCGGTCGTAGGTTTTTGAACTCGTCGTAAGACGGCATCCAAAATGGCGGCTCTTGTAAGTTGATTTCAGGAGCCGGGTCATCACCTTGCGGCGCCGCCCAGCTAGTAATACAAAAAAGCTGCACTGCTAAAAACAGGAAAACCAACGCACGAGACATCTAGTTGACTCCCTTGACGTATCCGCCACCAGAACTGCGGCCCGCGTTATTTTCAGAAGAGGCCATCATTTTTGGCACAGCCATCCCAAGCTTCGCGTGATCGATAGCGGTGATGATGGAATCATACTTATCATTCCCCCGGCGAACCACGTTAAACTGCTTTTTCTTGTTGCAGCTCTTAATATCGGTCATCGCCAGGTCCGAAAAGCCATCATAGCCAAAGGCATTATTAGAGTTGTGATCATCAAAAGAGCCGGTGAAAAAATCAAAGCGGTTCGGGCCTTTGATCGCGCCACCTGTATCGTGAACAATAAAGTACCCTGGATGCAGCATTTTTTTGCCGTTAGGAAGTTGGATTTCTTTCCCCTTCATCGCGGGCATGCTGATCACATCACCCATGCTATAGAATTTAGGATCGGCGGCAATAGAAACAAATGGAATAAGGCACTCCCCAGCCGCACCAATCGCGGTGTCGCAATCACCAATATCACGTGTTTTACCGGTGTACGTGTAAACATGATTGTCGGACATGGTTCCTGAGCCTTGCATGCGAACTTCATCTTTAAAAGCCTTACAAGGTTTCGGCGTCGGGCAATAATCTTTAATGTGCGGAACAAAATAAACAGACGAAGTGGCGATGCCCGCACCACATCCCCCGGCCTTCGCTTTTCTTTTTTTAGCAGCCAAGGCTTCTGACGAAATCACGAAGCTTAGGGCTACTAACACACATGTGATTTTATAAGATGTTCGTGTCATAGAGAGCTAATAAGCAAGTTGAGGGCCAAGTGAGAGCCGTTTTATGGCTTCTCATCGTCGTCACTTTAGACAACCTGCTGTTAGGCTATACACAGTCTCACATCGAGATCGTAACATCCGAATAATACTTACTCGGTATATTTGATGAGCGTCACTGGCACTTCGAGTTTTTGGGCACGCTCGTGAGCCTGCAATTTCTCAATCTGATCATTGTACGCGATGGAATACTGCGTATTTTGAATCGTCTGCAACAGCTTTCTGTGCAGGCGTTTTTCTTGATGAGTCGTTTCCGCAATCAAGCTATTAAAGTTATCGACTGCGGCGAAAGTAACCGTGCTATACATGCTGAGAAGAACTATGAAGAAGCGCATCCGTGGCCTCCTTGTTAATCTATTTATAGGATACACCCACAGACACATTCGGTTAATTTTCCTGGCCCTTTTAAGTCCGAAGCTGACAGCATTCTAAGAATTCGTTACTTTGATCCATATGTCGTTTGGAAAAAGCCTCGCCGAAATTCTCCGCTCGCAATCGACCCAAGATCTTTCCAAAGAGCTTTCGGATCATGCTTGTGTCGCGATCATTTTGCGCGGTGATTCTTTTAAAAACTTAGAAATCGCCTTTATCCAAAGAGCCATTCAACCTAACGACAAATGGTCAGGACAGATCGCCTTTCCCGGAGGCCGTCGTGAGCCCGGGGATATAAATGATATCGCGACGGCTCAGCGGGAGACTTTAGAAGAAGTCGGATTTCATTTGTCCCTGCAAGAGTTGGTGGGACGAATCGACGATATTCAAGGTCGAAAAGCCGGCGTGCTTTTGCCGTTTTATATTCGCCCGATTGTCTTTCATATCAATCGCGAGCCGGTGATAAATTTGCAGCCCACCGAGGTCGCTGACTTTTTTTGGATTTCGCTCACGACACTTTTAGATCCCACCAGTCAGATAACTTATAAATTGCAGCGGGAATTAGTGGCTGTCGAACTTCCAGGCATCTCATTAGGGCGCGAAGTTCCTCTGTGGGGGCTGACTTATATGATGATTCAGGACCTTATGCTCCGACTTGGCGTCTCAAAAAAAATAATTTCTAAAATTTAAAAAAAAGGGCTCAACTCTACCAAGGTCCAGCCGATAAAGTATCTACCTTGATGAGAAAGGAGCCTCCAATGGCTTATTCATCTAAATTGCTTCACGAATACATTCTTTGCACTGAGATTCGTGAATTGGAGGATCACCCGGAGACGGGGCCACCATAATAGCAACCTTGCTCTCCTAACAGAAGCAAAGAAAAATCAGAGTCATCAAGAAGTTCTGGTTTTAAAATAAAAAAGGGCCCTAAGGCCCTTTTTGTTTTTTTCTAAATCTGTGTTTTTAACTTACAGGATCGAGAAGATCGTAGATACGCTGAATGTCGTGTTATCGCCACGAAGATTTTCAGGATAGAAGTTCAAATATGGCGCGATATAAATATCACGTGAATAACCATAACCCATCCCCAAACGACCACTTAAAATTTGATTTAAAAGAACCGGTTCCGCTTCCCAACGTGGATTCATAAAGTTTAAAGCGACTGATGTATAAACATTCAATTTGTCCGTAAAGTTGTATTTTACTTGCGGATAAAAACCCACGAAGTAACGGCTGGCTTTTTTATCGGCCTTTTCGTAATCACGCTCGTACAGAAAATAGCTTAAAGAGGAATCTACGCCGGCCGCAAAACCTGAAGAACCAAAGTTGTAAACCAAGTTATTATCGTAAGATAAAGTTCCTACTTGGCCGACATCGCGATAGTTTGGAACGGTCGTGACTGATGCGCCGAAAGAGTTTCTCATCTGCGCATCCCAAACACGAGCACTGCGATCATAGCTGATGAACGGAGTTTTAACATCCGTGCGTTTCACACCGTGGAAAGGTGTTAACATGCTAATACCTGTTCCCATGCTGATGGCTGTTTTGCTGTCTAAACGGTAACGACCGCTGATAGAACCGCCAACAGAAGTTTCGTTAGGACCGATAGATCCGTTGGGATTAGGTTGGTTTTCGTTGCTCAAGTCACCGACGGGGGGACCAAAATAAGAAAGAGAGAATTTCAAAGAATATCTTGAAAGAGATCCGGAGTCGGCTTTCAAGCGTGTGTCTGTGATGTCTTTATCTTCTTCAAACTTTTCATTTTTAATGACGTCATTCATTTTTAAAGTCGACTCTTGAATCGCGGTCGCGCCTTGCGCTTCCGTTGGTGAAATCTGAGTGACCGTGGTTGAAGAACTTTGAGCGTAAACCGACATACCCGCCGCGGTTACCGCCAAAACGATAAGACCTTTTAACATGCAAATCTCCCTGCAATTGTCGGCCTTTTACCTTTCTAAATTACAAAAAGATAGTCATGGTTTTGCTAGGAATGCTTGTAAGAAGAAATTTCACCCCTGACGCAGACGCCACAGAATACGAGGAATAGAATCTATGACATCTGAAGCTATCATGGATAGTGCATCTTTATGGCTCTGAACCCATAAATTCGCCGTCGCCCCATGGACATAAGCCCCTAACAGGGCCGCCTCTAAGGGTTTAAGGCCTTGCGCGCGAAAAGCCGTGATCATTCCGGCCAAAACGTCACCAGTTCCGGATTTAGCTAAAGCGGCATTGCCACTGGCGATGCGAAAGATTTCTTGTCCTTGCGTTATCAAGGTCCCATGTCCTTTTAAAAGCACGACGCACTGAAAAAGCTGACGAGCTTTTTTTATAGCGGCAAGACGATCCTTCGTCACTTCGTGCACGGAAACCTTAAGACACCGCGCCAGCTCACCCGTATGCGGGGTCACGATCCAGGAAGCCGGTAACGGGAAAAGCTTAAAATCCACACATGTGGTGAGGGCATCGGCATCCAGCACAACGTTTGGAAAATTTTTCGTTTTAAGCTCTAAGATGAGCTCAGCGGTGTAGTCATTCACCCCAAAGCCCGGACCGATTAATACGGCATCAAAATTCAAATCTGAAAGGCTTGAGCCTCGTAAGTCTTTCACTAAAAAATCGGGATTTTCTAAGCTTGAAACCACCAGATCTTTTTGCGCCAGCATCACGTATCCACTGCCCGCCCTTAAGGCTCCGCGTGCCGCCAAGATCCCGGCCCCAGGATAATCATGACTTCCACCTAAAATCAGGCTGCGCCCGCGAGAAGCCTTGTTGTCATCGGTAGATACAGAGGGCAGTAAGCGAGAGGCGTGTTCTTTTTTAAAAAGAATGACTTCGGGTGTGGCTTTTTTCATAAACTTAAGTGTATAACCGGCCCATCATGATCGTAAAGACAGAAGCAGACTTAGCGGGTTTAAAACAGATTGGCAAAATCGTCGCCAATTGCCTGTATTATATGGCCAAGAAAATGGAACCTGGCATGACAACTTTAGAGTTGGATCAACTGGGCGGTGCATTTCTAGAAAAGCATGGCGCTCGCTCCGGACCTATCTTGGTTTATAATTTCCCAGGCCACACGTGCATCAGTCTGAATCATGAGGTTGCCCACGGTGTGCCATCTGACAAAAAAATTGCTAAAGGTGATTTGATAAATATCGATGTTTCGGCCGAACTAAACGGTTATTACGCCGATAACGGCGGCTCCTTCATTCTTCCCCCATCCTCAGCAAATTATGAACGCCTTTTAAAGGCCACTCGCGAAGCTTTGCAAAACGCAATTAACGGCGTGCAAGCAAAAGCTCCTATCAATATCATCGGCAAAAAGATCGAAGAAGTTGCTCAACAATATGGCTATTCCATCATTCAAAATCTTGGCAGCCATGGCGTGGGTCGTGGACTTCATGAGGAGCCTACGTTTATCGCGGGCTATTATGATCCCAAGGATGATCGCCGCCTGAAGGAGGGGCAAGTCATCACCATTGAGCCCTTTCTCTCTACTGGCGCGCGTTTCGTGGATGAAGAAGCCGATGGATGGACGCTAGTGGCGGGAAAAAATCATCGCTCTGCCCAATTTGAGCACACCATGATTGTGCGAAAAGATCGCGCAGAGATCGTCACGATCCCTGATTCAATTTATTTATAATTGTTAGATTTATCTAATGCACCGCCTAAACAGTAGAATGTATAATGCTGTGAATTATACTTTTCTTGTCAGAAAAATATTTTCGTCACATTCATTATCACTTCGACACTTTCTCGAGTGAAAAACGGATACATTCTGAATGAAAACGTCTTGCGAAAACTTATTGAGAAAGACGTTTTCGCAATTAATCAGGAACAAACGCGAATATATTTCTGATAAATTTTTTTCTTTCGCTTGCGCGAAGTATGGACCGTTAACTAACATAAGAGATGTCGCATTGGAATTCACTGAACGTACGCGACTTGGAGGACGTATGGCAAAACTCTACTTCACCGAGCTTCCAACTCAAGAAGAACTTCGTCAGAATTCAGCACTCATGTATCCAGACTTGGATCATTTGACACTGTATTCACACATATTATTAAGAAAAATCACGACAGATTTAGAAGTGAATCTGGATAGTTTTTTTTCTAAATACAATCTTTCCGCAGGTCGTTTTACTTTGATGGCTTTGTTAAATAGACACACCTCTGGATTAATGCCTTCAGAGTTGGCGCAAAAGGTCGGCGTAACCCAGGCCACTATTTCGGGGCTGATTAACAGTCTTGAAAAGGCCGGCATCGTAAAGCGCATGAGCCATGAAAAAGATGGTCGTTCCTTCGTGATTCAATTAACGCCGGAAGGAATTGCTAAGGTTGCGGAGATCATGCCTCTTTATCATGAACGCATTAGCAATTACTGGAGCGAGTTCAGTGAGCCAGAAAAGACTCAATTAAATTCTTTCATGGAAAGAATCATCAAAAATATCTTTAAACTAGGGCAAGCCTAAGGGCCCTAGTACTCGCCGTTGAGTGTGCACGAAATAATATTATCTAACGTAAAGCCCGACGAGTTTTGGAAGGGGCCGAAGTGGTTATAAGATCTGCCTACAGACATATGCGGGCTCACGCATCTTTCAGCGGCAGGCTTTAGGCTGCCATTAGAGTTCACGTTCGCCGGATGCGTGTTATAGGCGCTTTTTGCATTTACCTGAACACTGAACATATCCGTCACTTTCGTCGCCGCACAGAAAGCGTTGAAAGTCTGCATCGAACTTCCCAAGATACGAATCATCTCGTCCTGACTTGCGGATCTTGAAATCATGCATTTTGGATAAAGCACATTCCACGCGCGAATGCAGGCTTGCACATTCCCCCCCGCATCGGGCGTGAACTGATAAAGACCGATATTTAAGCGCGATTCGATGGGTTGTAATTTATCTTCATAAAAATTCACTCCCGCCGGGCGACGATAATCGCTGGGCGCCACACGCTGAGCAATTTCTTTGGCTTTGGCGGTGTCGGCTGTCGTTAAAGACTCCATGTATGATAAACACATCATGTATTTGGACCACAGTTTAGAGGCCTTGACGTAACTTTGGCGATCACCGGCTAAAGCTTCGCGACGGTACTGATTCATTTTATTAGTAAATGTGTTGATCTTATTGATCGTTGCCGCCGTCGGAATATTTTTCCCACTTAAAGTTGTCTTTAAGCTGTCCGCCGATACTGAACACAGGGGATGAGAAATCAAGCTGTTGGGTAAGTATGTGTTGATATCACTATTTAAATTAAAATATGAAGCGACATATCCGAGCTGAGCTTTTGAAGGATGCATTTTTAATTCCACGGCATATGAAATACGATCGGCAAAACGATCTCGGGTGTCTAAGGTTGGATCACATGAATCTGTGGTATGACCTTGTTGGATATTGCGTGTTTCTAAAAGCTCGCGATAACTTTTATAAGTCGTGTCCACTACGGAGCCTACAGAATAGGAAACCTCGTTAAAAACATTGAAATCTTTAGGCGTGATCGAACCCGTGATGGCGGCCGGCTCCCTGCCCGGAGACGGTGTTGGTGATGGACTCGGTGAGGGACTAGGCTTTGGTGTGGGACTTGGGCTTGGCGTGGGGGTCGGCTGAGTCGGCGGTTTTTGTGACATGGCCGCAGCCGTATTTACGGCCAAAAGAATTGCTAAAACAGAGATCAAGATGCGGAAAGCGCTATGGTTTGTTTTCATGCCTCCTAGATCGGAACTAGGTCTTAGGACTTAAGGCTTCCTCAGCCCTTTTTAGGTCTAGTTTTGCGTCCGTTTGTAATCCTCTTGGTCTAGGTCCTTTCCTCAAGAAAGGCCCCCGCCTTGCCGATATAAGACCGTACAACCAAAAAGGGAGTCTCATAATGAGTCAATACGATGTACCTAATCTCTATAGCTTTCTTCATCAAACTCCGGAAGCCGGCCTGCGCAAAATGCTTGTCGATAACAAGCCTTTTTCTGAAGTTCACTTCAATCTGATGATGAAAGTGGTTAGAGCTTGCAACGAAGCTCAATTTACTGAGCACTTTGAAAAGCAAGATTTTCCGAAATGTAAATTCAACCCGAATGAAATCAAATTGAAAGAAAAATTTTGGGGGGATGCGATCACTTGTTGGAACAGTCGTGGACTTCTGACTCCAGCTGTGGCAACTAAAGCCGCATAGTGATTGGTTATTTAACAAACGAACAATTTCTTCCCGAACTCAAAGCGGAACTGAAAAACATCCGCGCCACCTATGGTGGGCTGGTTCTAACCGATGGGCCCTTACAGACCTCTGTGTGGGCCCAAAACATTTGGCTGAATCCCGAAATCATTTCTTTTGAATCCGTCTCTCAAGCCGGAAAAGCCCTTAAGGAACGTGGCAAATTGTGGGCGGTCTATAGCACCGATCAACATCGCCGCGCTCAACTGATTCAAGATCAGCTTTTAAAAGTGAAACCTCGAGTGATGAATTTCTTGGGTCCCTTACCGGATATGCCTATCGGCGCCTGGACCCTCATTGATAAAAACACTCTGATTGCTTCTTCAGAAACCAACTCATTATTTCCATTAGGGGAAGTTCGGTTCAACGAAGACAAAAAGAACCCGCCTTCGCGGGCTTACCTCAAGCTTTGGGAGTTGTTTACGGTTTATGGAATCAAACCAAAACCCGGCGAACGTGTCGTGGATTTTGGTAGCTGTCCCGGTGGATGGACATGGGTGCTGCAACAAGTGGGTTGCCATGTGGTTAGTATTGACCGAGCTCCTTTGGAACCTCATATCGCCGCGCTTCCGCGGGTCGAATTTAAAAAGACCAATGCCTTTAATGTAAAGCCTGAGGACATCGGGGCCATTGATTGGTTCTTTTCCGATATTATCTGCTACCCCGAAAAGCTTTTAGAACTTGTTCAGACCTGGCAAAGTTCAGGACTTTGCCGAAACTTCGTTTGTACGATAAAATTTCAAGGTAAGACGGATTTTGAAACTCTTAGAAAGTTTCAAGATTTGCCGAACTCGCACGTACAACATTTGTATCACAACAAACACGAGGTCACGGTTTGGATCAGGACATCTTCACCTTAATCAAAGATGATAAAGACAAAATCAAATTGTGGGTTGATCTTGGCGCCTCTAAGGGCGAATTGATCTGTAAAGGCAAAGACGATGCCCTTTGCAAAGTGCGGGTGAGCTTTTTTAATGCGGCTACCGAATCCTTACAAGGGGAATTTGAAGGCGCTACCATCATGGGCAATGGCGAAGAATATCTGGGTCACTTCTTTTTGGGTGGAGAAAAATATTACTTTCAAGCCAAAGCCGTTGTCGCCGCAAACTTTTTGACGATAAAAATCCCGGATGAGCTTTATCACCTGCAACGCCGCCAGAACTATCGGGTGCGTTTGCCAGAAATTTATCCAGCCTATTACAACATCATTCAGGTGAACTCAAAGCCCGAAAAGATCACGGGCCGCTTGGCCGACTTAAGCAGCCAAGGCTGCCGCGTGGTGTACCGTATGGATGCGCCCTTGATGAAATCTGGCGATAAGGTGATTGGACAATTGGTGATTGGGCAGCGTGCACCTATCGAAGTTCATGGCGTCGTTCGCCATATTAAAACTCACGAAGGTTCCAAAGTTGTGCAAACTTTTGGTATTGAGTTTTCACCCTTGCCAAATATCTTAGAAAACAAACTCTTTGCCATCACCATGGAACTGCACAAAGAGCTCTTCAAACGCCCGACTTAATAGGCCACGCCGCCTACTGCCCCTGGCTTTCTAAGTAAGTCGGTGACTGCTTACGGATCGCTTCGTATTCCGCATCGACGCTTTTTTGCATCTGGCGTTGTTTTTCTTCGGCCTGCTTTTTCAAATCGGCACGAGCTTTTTTATCTTCGTCATAACGTTTGATGTAATCGCGATGAAGCTGATTGAATTCATCGGTTTTAGCTCGAATATAATCATCGAAATTTTTACGTTTATCGCGCATGTCAGATTCAAACTCATCGCGTTTTTGCTGTTGTTCAGAGTTAAATTCACGGCGCTCTGAATCCAGTCGATTGTAAAAATCCGATCTTTCATCGGCGGTCTTTTTCTGTCCGGCAAAACTCGTGCGCGCCGATGTTTGCTGACGAGAAAATTCTTCTCTTTTTGCTTTGATGTCGCTGCTGAATTTCTCGCGCGTCTTAGTCATGTCTTTGCTAAACAGTTCGCGCTTCTTAGTCAAAATCCGCGTAAACTGATTGCGCACATCCATGGGTGTTCGGGATAGGTCCGACATCATTTCGGCCATAAAGGCCTTTTCGTCATTATCGCGACGAACTTCTTCAGGGATTTCTTTACGCAAGTTCGCTAAGGCCTCGCGGTCTTGTTTTAAAGAATACTTTTCATCCACCAGGGGAGCGTCTGGGCCAGATCTCCCGGTCGCGCAGCCGATGGCCAGCATTGATGTCATCATCACCATACATAGGCCAAGGGCTCCGGACTTTTGTCTTCTTGTATTTTGGCTTTTGGACCAAGAGGTCTGGCATGAAAGTGGTAACATCGGGGTGTTCTCCTATCATTTTGAGAATAATTGGACTCCGCTCAAAACACAACCCGCCGATAAGAGGCTTATGTTATACGGACGCAGAGTGATTGAACCTCAAAGAGTACCTCACGGATTAAAACCCCGTCGCTTTATATTAAGCGCCAGCTTTCAATATAAATACTCTTGGTACATGATCACCGCCGTGGCCGGGGCTGCGTTATTATTCTTATTGCCGTCGTTTTATTTTATCAATCAGAACTATGAGCTGTTTAAAAGTCTAGCCTACGACACTCATCCGCATTTAATTCAGCACTTAGAACGTGAAATCACATGGTTAAAAGTCTTTTTGGGCGCCAGCGTGATCTTTCTAAGCGGCGTCACCTTATTTTTAAGTTTACGCATGACCAAGAATCTGATTTCTCCCTTAGTAAGTATGGAGCGTCACATGCATCAACTGATGCTAGGGCAATGGCACATCCCTGATTATCATCTCCCTGAAGAGGATGATTTCCGGGATCTGTCGATGACTTACGACTATTTTTATCGCGCGCTTAAAGCCAACACTGAAACTGAGTTAAAACTTTTAGAAAAGCTCAGTATTGATCCGCAAAATCGTGAAGCTTATGCCGCGTGGAAACATCTGCTAGCAGAAAAACGTTCGCGCCTTGGTATTAAAGAAGAATTTATGACTAACGAGAGCGTCGTAAATTTGAACGAATTTGATCAGAAACGTCGCGTTTCTTAATCGCCTCACGTTTGTCGTGAGTTTTTTTACCCTTCACCAAAGCAATTTCTAATTTCGCGCGTCCCTGTTTAAAATAAATTTTTAGAGGCACGCACGAATAACCTTTTTCACGAAGAGCCCCGTAAATTTCATCAAGCTCTTTGCGATTTAATAACAGCTTTCTTAAGCGTTCCGGCACGTGATTATTATAACTAGAAGCTTTGTATTCGGCGATGTGGGCATTTTGCAAAAAAGCTTCATCCCCGCGAAAGGCGATATAGGAATCTTTCAACACAACATCTTTGGCACGAAGCGATTTCACCTCACTGCCCGTCAGCACCAACCCTGCTTCGAAGGTTTCAACGATCGTGTAATCGAATCGTGCTTTTTTGTTTTCTTGAATGATCAAGATGTTGCTCATTATTCAAACCCGAATTTCTTATAAAGCTCTACAAACTGTGGAGGGCTGAGCTCTTCCGCGCGGACGGTTTCTTTAAAGCCCATGTCGGCCAGCCAACCAACCATTTGTTCTTCAGTTAGCTGCTTTTGCTTTAAAAGACCAGATAAATTTGATTTCAGAAGCTTTCGTCTTTGGGCAAAGGCGGTTTTAACAAAGGTTAAGAACTGCGGACGCTTTTTAATCTCTGTCGGGATTCTTGAAAACGATAAAACTCGGCTAGCCACACGCGGAGGGGGTTTAAAATCACCGGGCCCGGCTTCGCTGACTAAAGCGGTATTCCAGAAAGTTTGTGCGATCACACTCAGTAACCCGTAATGCTCCGACTTTGCAGGCCCGCGGATTCTTTGCGCCACTTCTTTTTGGAACATCAAAACCATGTGCTCAATACCGTAATCTTCCATCGAACGATCAATCACGATGCTTGATGAAATCTGATACGGCAGATTACTGACAAAAACCGTTTTTTTATCAGAATAAAACTGATTCCAATCGAGCTTTAAAGCATCTTCTTCTAAAACCGGCAAACCCTTACCACGCCAGTATTCGGCAATCACGTGATCTAGTTCAATCACGGTCAAAGGCACATTCATTTGTTGCAAGAAATAAGTCAAAGCCCCAGGGCCTGGCCCCACTTCGATTAAAACTTCGGGCTTAAATTCTTTGACTTGATTGATGATCTTTTCAATCACCGTATCGCTGACTAAGAAATTTTGACCCAAAGATTTTTTGGCTAAAATTCCTAATTCGTCTAAGGCTTGCGCTAAACGCTTGCTGGATTCGCTCATTTAAAGTCCGTCGTCAATGCTTGCGGTGAAGGACCTAAATCCATCGCCGAAGTTTCCCCTTGGGCCATTCTTAATACACCGGCGTAACCAATCATAGCCGCATTGTCGGTGCAATAACGAATCGGCGGCACAACCAGGGTCAAACCTTTTTCGGCCGCCCATTTTTCCGCCCGCGCACGCAAGCGAGAATTCGCACTGACTCCACCGGTCAAGATCACACGCTTAGCGCGATACACTTTAGCGGCTCGGTCCAACTTGGCAATAAGAACATCGACGATGGCTTCTTGAAAAGAGGCGCATAAGTCTGGCAACTGTTCTTGCACCAATTCTGGACCCAACTGCTCAAGCATTCTTTGGCCTGAGGCTTTAAGACCTGAAAAACTCATATCGAAAGTGTCGTCATGAATCATGCTGCGAGGAAATTCAAAGGCTTCCGGGTTTCCGGTTTTTGCTAATTGATCTACGCGCACACCACCTGGAAAACCAAGGCCTGCCATTTTAGCAAACTTATCAAAGCATTCCCCGGCAGCGTCGTCTCTTGTCGCCCCTAACACTTTGTAATCACCTAAACCTTTAATTTGATAAAGACTGGTGTGCCCCCCACTGATCGCTAAGCCTACATACGGATAACCAAAATCTTCCGGAGGAGAATACTGACTGTCTTTTAAAAATGGCGCCAGCAAATGGCCTTCAAGATGATTCACACCTAAGAAAGGAATTTTTTTAGCTTGCGAAAGTGATTTAGCAGTCACCAAACCCACAATCAAAGCCCCGATCAAACCCGGGCGATTCGTGACCGCAATCCCGTGAATATCTGACCAAGACATGCCGGCTTTTTTAAAGGCTTCTTCAATTAAAGGGATCAACGCAATGGAATGATTTCTTGCCGCGATTTCGGGAACAATGCCCCCGTAAAGTTCATGTTCTAAATCTTGAGAGGCCGCAACCACCGAATGCACCCAGCCACTGCGATCCACGATCGCAACGGAAGTGTCATCACAGCTGGTTTCAATGGCGAGAACTCTTTCAATCACTGATTATTTCTTACCTACGCTTTTTAGGCGGATACGAGCACGACGAGCTTCTTCAGATTTTGGGAACTTGGCTACGACTTCATCGTAAAAAGTTTTAGCTTCGTCTTTCATGCCCAACTCTTGGAATGCGACTCCGATTTTGTAAGTGGAATCTGCAAACTTTTTCCCTTTCGGGTATTCATCACGATATTTTTGGTATTGCAAGATGGCTTGTTTCCAATCCTTCTTTTCAAAGGCTTCCTCACCTTGCTCATGGAAATCTTTACGTGCTGCTTGTGCTGCTTTTGCGGCTTGCTGACCTTGGGCGGCCATTTTTTCCGCTTTCAAACCTTGGACTTCGGCATTCAAAGCTAAAAGATCACGCTCTAACTTGCCCATCGCTTCTTGCAAAATGGCAACGCGCTGACCGACTTCCATATTTTGTTGTTGTGAATTTTTAAGTGCGTTTTCCATGCCCGCACTGCCTTTACCGACATTGTTTTCCACCACATCCACGCGGCCATTTAATTCACGGATTTGAGATTCCAGATCAGAAAAGCGATTGCCGACGTCCGCATTGGATCTTTGCAAAGTCACCACCTGCTGTTGCATGGTACTGCGTTGTTCACCTTCTTTAACTTCGTTGCGAGTTTTTAAGCAACCCGTCATAAAAAGAACTACAGCTGATAGCAAGATCACTAACTTCATAATACGTCTCCCGTTCTTTGACGGATTAGTCGCGCCGAATTTTCTGCCTTTTCCGCAGCCATACGCGCTCTTACAAATTGTTCTTTAGCTTTTTGGAAATCGCGATCTTCGTAATAGATGCGACCTTTGCGGTAAGCTTCTTCAGCTTGATGCCAGTATCCTGGGGAATGGCGAGCCGCCTGAACAGAACGAGCCGCCTCAACGGCAGCTCGTGCTAAGGAATAATCCTCAATAGGTGCCGGTACAGTCTGACAGCTGACAATCACCGAGAGTAAAATCGCTCCGAGAGTTGGCTGTAAGAATCTCATCCACACCTTTCTGGCTTAAAAGACTACTGAGCAGGTACGAAGTTTGCGCGGCGGTTTTTCGCCCAAGCAGCTTCATTGTCGCCTGACTCAAGTGGTTTTTCTTTACCGTAGCTGATAACGCTTAAGCGATCAGCAGCAACGCCAAGGCTTACCATGTAAGCTTTCACTGCGTTTGCACGACGCTCACCTAGAGCTACGTTGTACTCGATAGTACCACGGTTGTCACAGTGACCTTCAATTTGAACTTTAGCCGCTGGATTAGATTTCATCCACTGGACGTTCGTCGCGATATCTTGTTTCGCTTTAGAATCAAGATTCGATTTGTCGTAACCGAAGTGAACAGTTACTAAACCCGCGATTTGACCAGAGTCAGAACCCAACGGATTGTATGTTGAAGTATCAATCGCTGCTTGGCCACCTGTTGGCAAAGTTTCGATGGATTGATCTGATTGAGATTGTTTACCCTTACAACCAGCAACCATTGCGCAGGCTACAAGACCAAGAGCTAATTTACGAAGCATGATGTCCTCCTAGGAAGTTCCTTAAATTATCATTAGCTAAAAACTTTAATTTATAGCGGCTCATTGTCAAACCTTAGATGTTCTAATTGATGTTGCGATGCTGTAAGGCTAAAAGGGTTTATGAAAAAATCATTGGTTTCGGCAGCACTTTTCACTTTCTTAATTTCCCTTTCTTCATTCGCTCAACTCGAGGTTCGACCGCAAATTAGATGGAAAACTCTGCACACGCCGCATTTCGAAGTTATCTATAATGCTGAGCAGCAGGCGTTGGGCAAAATTTATGCAGAAAAGCTGGAAAAAGCTTACCTAGAGCTGCGTTTGTACTTTCCAACCATGCGCGAAAAGACCGTGGTTGTTATCAACGACAAAACCGACATTACTAACGGCTATGCAACACGCATCCCTTATCCTCACATCATGGCCTTCCCCGTCCTTCCCGGGCCTGAAGACAGCTTGGCTGATACGGGTGATTGGGCTTTTGAACTTTTAGCCCATGAGTACACACATATCCTGACGTTTGAGCCCGCGAGTGGCGTGATGCGTCCGCTGCGCGCGATTTTCGGTAATATTATCGCCCCTAACATGCTTTTACCGCGCTGGTGGACCGAAGGGTTGGCGGTGGATATGGAAACCCGCTTAGGAGATCACGGTCGTTTGCGCTCTTATTATCAAGACGCCACGATTCGCGCGATGGTGGATAAAGAAACTTTTCGCAGTCATAGCATTGCTCAGGCCAACGAGCAGATTCCGACATGGCCTGAAGGCATGCGACCTTATTTGTTTGGCTCTTTGATGTGGAGTCAGATGATCGCTGACACCAACGTCGATGTGGTCGGAAAGCTCAATGAGCGCCAGGGCCGTCGAGTTCCGTATTTTATAGAAACCCCGGCCCGAGAGTATTTAGGTGGCTACGATTATTCCAGCAAATATCAAATCATGCTTGATGAGGTCAGTTTACGCGCGCGCAAACAAATTCAAGCGCTTAAGATGGCGGCCGTCACTCCGGTGATCGTTCCAAAAAATAATTTCATGTCCGTCACCGCCCCGGCGATTTCTCCGGATGGTAAACACTTGGCCGTCGTGGTGGAAGACGATGCGAATAAGCGTTCCATTAAGATTATCTCTAAAGAAAATGACCAGCAAAGTTTTCTAGAAGCTAAAAGTGCCGACACCGTAGAAAAATTCGATGAAGCCTTTTCCCGAGAGCTTTTGCGTGACGGCCCTCCGTCTGGTGGTATTCAACGTATCAGTTGGTTCCCAAACTCTAAAAAATTCGTTTACGACAAAATTGATTACACCAACCGCATTGAGCGCTTTTCAGATCTTTATGTTTACGCTTTAGAAAAAGAAGAAATTAAACGCCTGACGACGGGCTTGCGTGGACGTGAACCCGCAGTTTCGGCAGACGGAAACAAAATCGTCTTTGTAAAACTTGAAGGTGGCAAAACCCATCTGGCAGAGCTTTCCATCGCGAATCCTGAAAAACAAAGCCTTCTTTTCAGTGCCGATTGGCAAGAGCGAATTTCTTATCCGATCTATAGCGATGACGACACCATCTTGTACTCCCTGCGCCGTCATGGAAATGATGAACTTTACCGCTTCACTATTTCCAGCAAGTCTAATGAAAGACTATTTTCTGAATACAAGGACATTCGCTTTGTTAAAAACACGACTGAAGGGCTGCTTTTCACTTCCGGAAAAAGTGGCGTGCTAAATCTTTATCTCGCGGATAAAGATCTAAAATCAGCTCGCCCGGTTTCAAATACTTTGACGGCTCTTTTCACCGCCGACATGGATCCGGTTCGTAAAGAGATTTTTGCGACACAAATGACCGAAGAAGGCCCCCGCGTCGTGGCCCTTTTGCCGAAGGACTGGCAGAAAACTCAAAACCGTCTTCCCGAAATCACTCCGCTGATGGCGGATCGCTATCAAGCCCCGGACACTTCGAAGTCCGAGGCCGAAGCCAAGGCGGCAGTGCAATCGGCCACCGAAAAAGATTATTCTCCGTATGGGTATTTATGGCCTCAATACTGGTTGCCATTTATTTCTGGATCCACCACGGAAAATGGCGTGATTCTTTCCGCACAAACTTCGGGATTTGATCCATTAAAAAAACACTCGTACACCCTGTTAGGAACGTGGGATACAGGCTTAGATAAAGGCAGTGTAGATGGATTTTACATGAATCAAACCACGTCGTTGCCGGTTTTGTTACTTGCCGCGAATCGCAATTCTTATTTGGGAACACCCGATTACCAAATCACCGACGTTTCTGGAACTTTGGCGGCGTTGCCAGATGTTTTTTGGATTTCAAAATACGCCAGTCTGCAATTGGGTTGGAATTATCTGCAGCGAGAAAATCCAACGACCACCGTTAAAAGAACCGGTCCTTATTTTATGTACAATCACAGCAATTATTCTAAATCGGGCGCGCAGATTTCACCGGAATCTGGCAGTGGATTTTACCTCGGGGCTTATAACTTTATTGAGCAGGAAGGTTATTTAAATCATTCGCGATTCTTAGCCGGTGGTGAACTTTATCTTTCAAAATATCTGCCTAAAAATCATTCGTTGATGTTCCGTCTTAATGGGGTTTATACGCCTGAAGTGATCGCGCCCATTTACGGGGTCGCAACAGAGTCCGTGGTCTATGTACCCGACACTCCTTTGCCCGAATATATTTTGCGTGGATATTCACGAGGACAAATCTTCGGTCGCAACCTAGCGGCCGCAACTGCCGAATATCGCTTCCCCATTGCCAGTATTTATCGCGGTTCGGGCACGGACCCGATCTTTTTACGTCGTTTTTCAGGAGCCTTGATCACCGACGCAGTCGCCGCCGATGGACGTTTTTATAATGAAGACGAAAGAGCCTATGAAGTTATTAATATGCACCGCACTTTCTTAAGCTCGGGCGTGGAATTAAAAACCGAAACCACTATTGGTTACGTCATCCCGGTCAGTTTTGTTCTGGGATATTATGTGGCATTCAATCAACCTGCTGGAAACGAAGGGGCTTTTGCCTTAAGCTTGCAGCTAGTCGGATTCTAGCTGTCTAGATCTTGATCTATTGCGGCGAGCCAAACCCGGCGCTCTTGACAAAGCAGGAGCCCCTCGAAATTATTGAAGATATCGGCAACAAGAAGCGTCAGGGGGGATCATGGAAAAAGTCAGCTGGATTAAAGATCTGGTAAAAGCTGAACAGCAGATGGAAGAGTCCGGTCTTGTCGACATGACTTTCGGATTTGATTCAGAAAGAGTTCTGGTCAATGAGTCCGTCCAATTCTTGTTGGCACTAAAAACGGAATTCGTCGACGCCTCAACTTCATTTAACGAGTTGAAGTCTTCAGCTCTTGGCCGCATTAAAATTTACGGTATCGCGAAAACTCACGCAGATTTCATGCTTTTCCGTAACGGCTTTAAAATGATTTTTTCTTTAAAAGCTCCGGGCCAAATCAGCATCCGTTTTAACTTCATTGGTACCAATTATATTCCAGCACCAGGATCTTTGGATTCTGCCCAAACAACGACGACCGTCATGGATGAACACATCCTTGAAGCCAAATGGGGCGCGTTTGGAGAAATCATTTGGACTTACCAAGGTCTTCCAGCGAAGTTGGAATACATGGTTCGCCATTACATGACTTTGTTCATTAAAGAGAGCTCTAAATAGTCTTTTAAGCCCACACAATCTTTGTGTTTCTTGCCATGCGGACTGGGAAATTCTGTCCGCATGTTTATATATAAACCTATGAGTGAGAAAAACCGCGGCGAAGCTAAAAAAATAGGTCTTAAATACGTCACTGATAAAGAGCCGGGCTATACTCGGAAACGCACGCGCCATGGTTTTGATTATTTCAACTCTGCAGGAAAAAAGATCACCGCCGCGAAAACTCTTTTAAGAATTGAATCGCTGGTTATTCCTCCGGCCTGGGAAAAGGTGTGGATTTGCAGCTCTCCTTCCGGTCATTTGCAATGCACTGGTTACGATATTAAAAAGCGCAAACAGTATTTATATCATCCCGACTGGAGTTCCCAGCGCAATGAAACTAAGTTCGATAAGCTGATTCAGTTCGGAAAATTACTTCCCCGCATTCGCCAGCGGATCAAAAAAGACTTGGCGAAAAAAAAGTTCACCAAAGAAAAAGTGTTAGCAGGAATTGTGGCCCTGATGCAATCCACGCGCATCCGCATCGGCAATGACTTTTACGCCGAAACCAACGATTCTTACGGACTGACAACCATGCGCAATCGCCATGTGAAAGTCGAAGGACCCCGCATGCATTTTCGCTTTCGTGGAAAAAGCGGCGTCTTACATGAAATGGATTTAAAGGACAGCACCTTAAGTCGTATCGTAAAGCATTGCCAAGAACTTCCCGGCCAAGAACTTTTCGCCTATGAAGATGAAGAAGGAAAAGTTCATGACATCGGTTCTGAAGATGTTAACAACTACTTAAAATCCATCACCGGCGATCAAATCACAGCCAAGGATTTTCGCACCTGGAGTGGCACGGTGAAGGCTTTAGAAATTCTGATCGGCGATGAGGATCTCCCCAAAGATGCCAAAGAATATTTTAAAACTCGTGAGGTCAGCACGATCAAAGACGTCGCGAAACACTTAGGTAATACCGTGGCGATTTGTCGCAAATATTATGTTCATCCGTTAATATTTAGTGCCGATAAAAAAGGCGATCTTTATAAAACCGCTTGTTCCGTGAAAAGTGTAAGAAAGGGCTTAAGCAAGGAAGAGTGCATCTTGCTCAAGCTTTTGCAGCAAGCTTAGATAAAAAAAGGGAGCCTTCGCTCCCTTTTTTGTTTTTTAATGCGCAATTCTTAGTTGCAGTTAACGTAATCAGAATCCGCACGCAAGTTGCGCATGTACTGAGTCACCGGCGTGTTCGTGGTGCGCTTCAACTCATCAAGATCCCCACGGAATTTGCGGCCCAAGTGATTGATCGCGCTGAAACCGATATATTCAACATCAGAAATTTTTTGATTCGGAGAAACCAAAAACACAAGGTTATAAGTTTTTCCTTTAGAGCTGACTTTTGCAGACACCGCGAAGTAACCATTGCCACGTGCTGTTGCATTTGGATTCACAGAGTAAGAACCGTTTTCACCCGCCAGTTTTTTTAGCTCTGGCATCGCTTTGGTCGCCATGAAAGTCGCTGAAGAACGGCGCATATCCGCCACGCCCGCTTTGTCAGGGCTGCTGACGTAATTGCCCATAAGACGATCCATGATTTGTGAATGCTCAAATGATTGATGGATGATTCGGCAAATTTTTGATGGGCTGCCATCACGAGCGGCATCTAAATCCTGGAAAAAATTTAAAACGCGGTCACTTGCTGGATGGGCGAATGCCAAAGTACTCATAAACAGGCTTACAAAGCCCAATGCTAACGCTTTCATCTATAATCCCCCTTATAGCTTATTAGGTTATTTGCACTACTAATGAGACCTTGGTCTGGGGAAGAAGTGAACAAAAAAAATTTAAATAACGCGCTGAAAAGATCCCGAACCTGAGAAAATTTGAAATTGTAACGGGTCAATGTGGATAACTTGCAAAGAGATCGGCTCCCCTTTGCGAAAGGATTTGCCCGTGTGATTTCCCACTAGCAACAACTCACCTTCAAAATTACACAGAATTTGCGCCGACTGAATTTCCTCAATCGTCGCGCGTAAGATTTGGCCTTTCTTTAATGATTTAAGAAAAGCCCGCGAGGCCATTTATTCTAAATCCTTTGTCATATCAATACGACGAAATGCTACCGGACGAACCACGCCCTCTTTATTTGAATTTAAAGGTTTGGTCTTTGCAATAGGTGCTGCCGTCGGCGTAGCCGCCACGGGCTTTTCCCCTAAAAAGTTTTGCGCGATATTTTGCGTCACACTAAAAAGGGCCGAAACGTTGTTTGCCGTCTGCTGAGCGGCTTCATCTTGCTCTTTCACTTCATTGCAAGCCGCTTTAAAAGCATCGCCTAATTTTTTTAAAGCTTCTTGATCCGTTTTTGGAACTTCAAACACGGCACTGTAATCGGTGCCTTCCCGCTGTAAGGGGGCGGAGAATTTCGTTTCTCCCATTTCGTTGAGTGAAGACACTGAAAACTCTTCCTCTGGAATTTCAGTATTGGCCCATTCCGGCAAGCTTTCCTCACAGAACATCAATTGATCACGGTTCACCTTGGCGATAAACTCGATCTCGCCTCTTGAAAGCTCTGGGCATTCGGCGGCGATTTCTTCAACCCCCATCCCTTGATGAGCCATGCGAGCGGCCTTGACATATTTAATGGTGTTCTGACGTTCTAAAATTTCCTCGTGAGGAATACGGTCTTGGAAAATCTTCGCGACTTCCAAGCTCTTTTCCATGCTTTGATCAATGCGCGCTAATTGCTTATCCGCGGACTGGATTTTATTTTGGATGTCTTTTACTTTTTGTTCTAACAACGAAGTCAGTTGATTGACTTGGGTTTCCGTGCGATCCGACAAGTCTTCTAAGATCGCAATCTTGCTTTGCAGAAGCTGTAAACCTTTGCTTAAGCGCGGATCGTCTTTGGGAGGTCTTTGCAGGCGTATCCAAAGCCCCACCACGCCCGCTAAAAGAATTAGATTCACCAGAATTTGTAATAAGAACCAAAAGCTCACGAGGCCTCCTGCATACGGATAAAGACAGTGTAGCCTGGCGAAGGTCCGTCTCACAATGAGACCATGGTCCTAAAAACTTGGAAGAATGCTGACCTGGACTAAACAGCTCTTTGGGAGACAAAAGGCTGTGTGCTATTCTGCAACAAAGGGAGAGTGGGTATATGTTATTAAAATCTAGAGCGTTGGCTTGCGCCGTGACGGCGTCAATGGCTTTTCTGTCTGCCTGTGGACCCGTAAAGTTTTCATCCTCTTCAGAAGCAGATTTAACTCCAAGTGGAGTGACACCATCACCAACACCTTCTGGATCTCCATCTCCTTCGCCAACGGGATCTCCAAGTCCGTCTCCGACGACTTCGCCAACTCCGACGCTGATCGATAAGCATTTCAATCAAACAATCGCGGCGGCCAATTATAAGTTGGATATCGTGCTTATCATCGACGATTCAAATTCGATGCTGGCGGATAATCAGAAGCTGGCAAACAGACTTTCAAGTTTAGTTACAAAGCTTGAAGCGGCCGGATCCAATATTGATTGGCAAATGTGTGCGACAGTCACCCGCGCAACTCCTTACCAAGGCTCTTGGGCTTGGGGGGCTTCGATTTACTGGCAACCAAACGCCCGTGCTTCAAGTCTAGCTCCAGATACTAGCTTGGGCTATATTCTTAAAAGAGGGACATCGAACCTAGCGAGCATTTTTGCTAATACCATCAATTATATCGATGCGGGTTGGGAGGGTTCGGATGACGAACGCGGTATTAAAGCTGCGTGGAGACACGTTTATAACGGGGACCTTCGTTACAGCGGCAATAGCGGATGTTATCGCACTGATTCCGCAGTAACTTACATTATTATTTCAGATGAAGATGTTCGCAGCGTCGGTGGAGATCCTTCACAGAAGTTTTACCAAGACGAATTGAAAACGCTTGAAGAAGAAGACAAACCACAAGTGTTCGTCGATTATTTCAAGACTGTTTTCGGGGACACTCGTCGTTTCACCGTGAATTCAATCATCGTGAAACCAGGCGATAGCACTTGTAAAGCTTCCCAAGATGCTCAAGGTGCAAAAAGCCATTACGGCTTTAAATATGCCGAGCTTTCAAACCTGACAGGTGGCGGTATCGGAAGTATCTGTGATTCGGACTACACCGCGAACATGGATTTATTCTTCGGTCGCATCAAAGCTTCTTTAAGCTCAGTGAATTTAGAATGTACGCCCTATAACAACGTAGCCACGATCACGATCTCGCCAAATCCGGAGAACTCCGTAGGTTCGGTTCAAGGGGCCAGCATCGTCTTTAGTAAGCCATTATCTAATGGCACAACGATCGACGTTCGATATAAGTGCTTGGATCGCGCGCCAAGTTCTTTCGGTGAAGCGATCAAGGTGGAGCAACCAGGATTCTTTGCTCGCATCGTAAACTTCTTTAAGAACTTGTTCTAAAGTATTAAAGTTTCAAAAATCAAAAACCCAAGGCGAAAACCTTGGGTTTTTTTATTTTTAAACAAGCCCGCGTCGGACCGCTTCACGAACGGCCTCTGCGCGGCTAGAAACATGCAGTTTTTGATAGATGATCTTTACATAACCCGCGACAGTTTGGGGGCTTAAGCCTAAGGTTTGCGCGGCTACGGCGACCGTCATGCCTTTAGAGAGTAAAACCAGGGTTTCCTTTTCGCGAGGGCTTAAATCTGAAGCCTCGGCTTCGACGGATGGTTTTTGAAAGTGAGTTAGCAATCTTCGCGCAATGGCTGGTGATAGAGGTGGTTCATCAGCTTCAATACGGCGAAGCAAACTCTCAATGGTGGCTTGATCATCATCTTTCAGAATGTACCCAAAGGCGCCGGCTTTGAGCGCCTCAAAAAGAAAATGATCATCGTTGTAGATGGTGATGACGACGCATCGAGCGTCAGGCTCTTTTTCTGAAATCAGACGAATCAGATCTACACCTGATCCGTCTGGAAGACCTAAATCTATCAGAGCAAACTGAATTTTGGGCTTTTCTACGAGGTGCTGGCGTAAATGAAAAAATTCAGTGGTCTCACGGACGTCTTTAAGTACCACCGTCTGCAATTGCGGAAACCCAGTTTCAACTAGTTTTTTTAGCGACTCGGCCACTTTAACTTGATCTTCGACGATAACACAAAGAGATCTCATGAACCCAAACTACATCGCATTTCGATAACGCTCAACCACGATGTTTTCTGCTTGATCTAATTCTTTTAGAACCATGTTTTTAAATTTTGCTTCATCTAACACCATGTCGTAGTTGACCCGCCCTCGTGTGCTCACTTGAGTTTCATGAACCTCGGCCCCGGTGGCACCCATAAGAATTCCGCGTGCTTGCTCCCCACTTTTCTTAGCGGCGGCACGTGAGTCATCCACGATCTCTAGCTTTTTAACAAACGGGCCACTGTCGACCATCGTGCTTTTTAGTACCATGGCTCCGCCATCCCATTTTGAGTGATAACTAAAACCACTGCCCGCATAAATTTGAACTTGAGGCGTGAATTGAAGCTCCGCAAAGTCATGCTTTTCGGTGATAGAATAAGGCGTCGCTTCCCCCCCAAAATATCCAAACCCGACACCAAAGTTTGGCAATACGATTGAAAGTTCAGCTTCGCGCGAAAGGGAACTTGCGCCAAACGCCCACATACCTCGATTTAAGCGATTAAACCCTTCACCCGCGTAAGAAATTTGCATTTCATTTGCGACGGCCGCGTCAGCCGACAAACGATCCTTCTCAAAACTTACGGCTTCTGGGTATTTGCCTTTCACTTCACTCCATTCGACAACTTCCGCACCGATTTTTTTAAACTTTTCTTTCAACCGATTGCATGAGGCCGTAGTGATCTCTCTAAGCATTTTATCGTATCTGTCCACGGGCAGCTCAACGCCCATCGTAAGTTCACTCTTGGTACCATCTCCCTTTAAAAGAGCTCCTAATTTGCTACGGTTGACATCATAGACCAAACGCTGAAATTCAACGGTGCAAGTCGGAATGGTCACCTTTTTAAATTCAATGTCAGCACCCACGGACGACCAGGATTTTGCGTAGGACTTTGAGTCTTTTTTAAACTCTTCCTCTGAAAAACCTTTAGGATCCGAAAACATCGTCGTCGCGTTGCCGCCGAAGCCCGCAGACCCCCCGTTGCTCGCGCCTCCGGACGCACAACCATTTAAAACGGCCGCCAATGCAGCACACACTAAAAATTCCTTCTTCATATTCTCCTCCTTGAGACTGGATCATTTTTTTTCTTGAACGCCCTCAGGCAACGGTTCCGCTAATATCGCATTCGCCAGGAAGCCATCTTCACCCACCTCGCCTTTATGCAAGTGGATGGTTCCATACATTGATGGCACTGTTTTTTGATGAGTACGCACATAATCATTGCGGCCTTTGGCATAATAGGTGAACCAATCATAACCCTCACGCACGGTGATTTCGGCGCAACGACGATGCAAAAGTTTTTCCACCATTTCTGCAGTCGAAAAACCGATGCCCGTAAATGAAACACGATATACACGCGGGGCCTGCATTTCTTCGCTGTAGCCTTCGGGATTAGCAAAGCCCGTGGATTGATAAGGGGTGGGTTTTGTCGCGCATGCAATAAGTCCCGCACACAAAAGTGCTTGGGACAGAATGATTCTGATCATTCTTTTTTCCTTCCATAGGTCACCGATGGAAGAAGTTTATGCGCGTGCGGAATGACAATCACCCCCCGTTCAGGGGGTCTGGGGGCCACTTAATGGTAAAGAAATTTTTACGGAGGTCCCTGCGGGGAATGATTGAATATGCAAGGTTCCGATATCTTGCAGACGGCGCTGCATGCCTTTAAGGCCATAACCGCGCGTTTCATTTAGAGTCGTGTCCAAATCAAAACCTTTTCCATTATCTTCTAATAAGATAGTCAATTTGGAATCCACGTAGCAAACATCAACTTTCAATTGGTTGGCTTCAGAGTGGCGAATGACGTTACTTAAGACCTCTCTTAAAACTGAAGTTAATGACTTGCGCACGCGATAATCTAAAAGAATCTTGGCGTGATCTTCAGTGATTTGCTCATTCCAATTTAAGGTGATTTTACTGATGTCTGTGCGACTTTGCACCTCGAAGCGAAGATCCTCTAAAAACATCTTTAACGAGGTTTTTTCACCCGCCACGGCACTGATGATTGCCCGAATATCGGCCATCGCGCCTTGAATCGTCGTGCGCAGGTTTTCATCTGAAGAATGCAAGCCTGAAAGAAGCCTTGCCCCCACGTCATCGTGAAGATCCTGCGCCACGCGACGACGCTCTTCTTGCACACCGCGATCGTAAGCTTCACGCCCTGATTCGGCCTCATGAATCAGGGTGATAAACTGGGTTGCGATATTTTCGGTTTCACGATTGAAAAGTCCTCGCCCCGCCCAGGGGTAGGAAATCTTTACGGCCGGCATTCCTGACACCGAAGGAATCAGTAAGCTGACCCCGTCTTCGATAATTTCAACTTTCTGAATATTGCCAAAAAAGTTTTCAACCTGAAGTGGATCAAATGTTTTTTTCAAGAACACCAGCCAGCGCGTTTCACGCTCTTCTGAATTAAGAGCGAAAGCCACGGCCAAAGCATCGCTCAGTAAATGAGAGGCATCTAACTTTCCAGAACGAGTAAATTTACGCCATAAAAAATCACGAAATGGCAGATAAATAAAAACCACAAGCAAAAGAGACACTTCTAAAGCCGCAACTTGTCCTAGGCCCACAAGGGAAATCAAGATCAAATCAAAGACAATAAAAATGGCCGCGGCGGCAGAATAAAATAAAAATCGAAAGGCCCACTGACCCACTTCAAAAAGTCGGTACCGAGTTAAGCCCGCCGCAAGTCCCAGATAAATAACCAAGAAAGATAAAAACGCATAACTTTGATTAAATGGCGTCGTTCCGATTAATGACGGAACGGTATTAAACACCACAAATCCGCCCGCCCCCAACACCACCGATAAACCCAACCAAACTAAGGAGGCACGCGCGGCTGGATCTCTTTTCGTTGCAAAAAACTGCACGGCAATCGCCACACAGATCAAAGCCATTAATGACACAATGATCAAACTGATATTTGCAAAATCCGGAACAACTTGAAGAGAAAATCCTAAGGTCCATAGGACAAAGAAGGCTGCTTCAAATAAAGAGACCTTTTTCCAATGTTTTAATCTTACGGGATAAATCAAAAACAAAGCTAAGACGGCGATCCCGAATAAAGCCGCCCCCCACGCATTGAGAGTTTCTAAAACTCTAAAAAGATTTTCAGACAGCGGCCCCTCGCGCGAAGTGTACACCGAAGAAGGCAGAGCCGAAAGAAACGTGGCAAATCCACTTAATGCAAATAAACGCACAGCCGTATCTTGTGGCTTTAAAGACCAGATCCAACCACCGATGATCAAAGTTCCCAAGCCCACGATCAAAGGAATCCAAAATACGGCAGAAAGATCCTTGAGCTTTCGATGCATTTTTTGCAATGGCTGACGAACTTCTTTGCGAACCAACTCTGCCGAAGGAGATTCTAAGATATGACGCCATTCTTGCTGTCTTAAATAAAACCGACGAAGCTCGGCTTTGGTGGCAAGCTCCCCGGGTTCAGCCAAAAGATCTAAGGCTTCGACTTGAAAAGATCCGCTATCTGATACGACAGAGTCGCCGACTTGAAAAGCTGGATTAAACTGAGGCTCATCCAGCCCCAGCTTTAAGATGACTCCCGCAGCAATCACTGCAGTCAGCACAACGAACAGAAAGCGAAAGCCGGGTGTCCTGCTGAAGGTCCTCATGGATTACGTTAATTGCGCGACAAACTCTCGCATGCGAGCCACGGCGCGAGCCATCGTTTCTTCGGTCACCGCAAAGCTCAGGCGCATAAATCCATCAGAACCGCACTCAGCCCCAGGAACGGTGGCCACATAGAATTGATTTAACAAAACACCGCAGAAATCTTTGTCGTTAGCAATCTTTTGGCCTTTAAACGTTTTGCCTAAAAAAGCCCGCACATCCACCCAGAAATAAAAAGCCCCTTGCGGATCAGCGACTTTAAACTGCGGAATCGTCGCTAATTCTTTCATGCCCGCATTTTTGCGCGAGATCAAAGTTTTCACGACATGGGTGACATCACTTTCAGAGTTTTTCAGCGCTGCCAGCAACGCATGTTGCGAAATGCTCGACGGAGAACCCGTGGATTGACTTTGATAGTCGCCCATCGCCGTGATGATTTTCTCTGGCCCCGCCGCCCAACCAATGCGCCATCCTGTCATTGAATAAGCTTTAGAGCCACCATTCACTAAGATCGTGCGATCTTTCAAATCCGGAGCCACTTGCAATAAGTGAGGAGCGACTTTCGTGCCATCAAAAACCAAGCGGTTGTAGATATCATCCGAAATCACGGCCACTTGAGGATGTTTACGTAAAACGTCGGCCAAAGCTTTTAATTCATCCGCCGTGTAAGCCAGTCCCGTCGGATTGCTGGGTGAACAGAATAAAAAGGCTCTCGTTTTGGCATTGATGGCTTTTTCTAATAAAGCCGGAGTGATTTTGAAATTTTCTTTTTCACCGCATTCAACGATATGCGGAACGCCATCGGCAAGTTCCACCATCGTGGGATAGCTGACCCAGTACGGAGTGGCGATGATCACTTCATCGCCGGGGGAACAAAGCATTTGCAAAGCGGCGAAGATCACGTACTTGGCGCCTGAAGCCACCGTGATTTCCTTCGGACCGTAGTCAAAATTCAATTCTGATTTTAATTTTTCACAGATCGCTTTACGCAACTCGATCGTGCCATTCGCCGGCGTATACTTCGTGATACCTTTTTGGATAGCTTCAATACCCGCTTCAGACGGCGCCTTGAAAGTTTGCCAGTCAGGCTCCCCCACCGTTAACGAGATCACATCATGACCTTGCGAAGCCAGCTCTTTGGCTTTCGCCACCAAGGCTAGAGTCGGTGAAGTCTTTAGATTTTGCGCTCGTTTAGAAAGTGAGATCAAGGGAGCTCCTTATTTTTTGATTTTTTTAGCAAGGGCTTCAATCACGGTATCTGGTACTAAGCCTTTCAAAGCCCCCCCATTGATGGCAACCTCTTTCACACCGCGTGAGGAAATATAGTAGTATTCGGGGCTTGCGAAGACCAGCATGGTTTCAATGCTTGGCGCTAATTTCTTATTCATATTGGCCATGGTCATTTCGTATTCAAAATCCACAACCGCTCTTAAGCCACGCACGATCACTTGAGCATTTACTCGCTTCATGTAATCGACGGTAAGACCTTCAAAAATATCAACTTTAATGTTTTTTAGGTGCGAGAGTGATTGCTCAATAAGCTGCTTACGCTCCTCAGCAGAAAAAAGCGATTGTTTTTGTGAAGACTGCGCGATCAACACGATCACTTGTTCAAACATCGGCGACATGCGATTGATAATATCCACATGTCCCATGGTGATCGGATCAAAACTTCCCGGATAGACTGCAATCTTAGCCATTGGATTCCTCTTGTTCAATTGCGGATTCATGACAAAACATGTTTAAGTATTTATCGCCATAATCTTTTTGGTTATAGCGCACCAAAACTCCGTAACGCTCTTCCATACGTTCTTGCTTTAATGATTCGATGGCGAGAATCGTTTGGGGGCCCACAGCCGCACTGCTCCCGGCCGCTTCCATCACCGCGTGAGCCATTTTTTCGGTGAATGGGGGGTCTGCCAAAATAATATCGAAGGATTCGCCTGAAAAAGATTTTAAAAATGCAATCACGTCCATCACGACTATTTTATATTCATTAGACGGAACTTTAAGCTTTTCTAAATTTTGTCTAGCAATCGCCACCGATTTCGGATTCTTTTCCACGAAAGTGCAAAACTTCGCATCGCGCGAGAGGGCTTCAATCCCCAAATTTCCCGTACCACAAAAAAGATCGGCAACGTTGGCACCATCAATTTGAAATTGAATTTTGTTGAACAACGTTTCTTTTACGCGATCGGTAGTGGGGCGAATGTGATCCGCCTTAAAAGCAACCAGCTGGTGACCTCGGTATTTGCCGGCAATAATTCTCATGACATTAAACCTTCTGCTAAAGCGATCACACCAAAAATATCCTCAAATGGTTTTGGGACAAAAATATTTGCACCCATTTGCTGGGCGGTCTGCATGTTGTGCTCGCCCGAAAATGCCGACATCAAAATAACTTTAGCATTGGTTTCGCCGACCTCTTTTAAAACTTCTGGCCCGGTGAGGCCCGGCATCAGAACATCCAAAAATACCAGATCGGGCTTTTCCGAGCGCCACATCTGCAAACCTTCCACGCCATTTGTTGCCTCAAAGACTTCATAGCCTTTGGACTTTAAAGCTCTTTGCAACGAGCGACGCACCAAGGTTTCATCATCGACGATCAGCACTTTCAAATTAGGACTCCGGTGTCTTTTGTGGGAGCACGATCAAGAACCGACAGCCATGAGGTTCCACGTTTTGAAACTGGATGGTGCCCCCGAATTTTTCAATGATTGATTTAGACATACTTAACCCAAGACCGGTTCCATGTCCTTCTTTTTTTGTAGTAAAAAACGGCTCAAAAATGCGCTTTTGGATTTCTATCGGAATACCCGGCCCCGTGTCTTCAATCTCAATGTAAACCGAGCTGCGCCCGGAATAACTCGAGACTTTTAAACGACCATTTTCTTTCATCGCTTGGCAGGCATTGTTAATGAGATTAAATACCACTTGCTGCAACAAATGAGGCTCCACCAATACGCTGTGGGCCAAAGTTTGCAAATCCACCTCAAGACGATGCGTTCTTAAGGCTGATTTCAACATCGGCAATGTGCGCTCGATCACTTCATCCACACTGATATACTCCAGTGGCTGATTTTCTCCCTTAGAGAAATCCAAGAGATTTTTGATAATGCGTTGTGAACGCGCCGCCGCCTTTTCGATTTCCAGAAGATCCGCGTGCAGGGTGGGCTCTTTTAAGGTCTCTTGCAAAAGAACTTGCGCCAGAGAGCGCAGCCCCGTGAGTGGGTTATTCAGCTCATGGGCGATGTTTCCTGCCAGCATCCCAATCGCGCCCATTTTTTCACTTTGCAACATCCGCAAGTAGAGCTCCCGGCTTTGGGTGATATCCACATACTGATTCACAATATTAGTCGGACGAGAGCTTTGCTCTAACAGCACTGGATAAGAATGAACCTGATAAACACGGCCCCCCACTTGAATTTGTCCCGCACTGGGTTGGCTTTTTTTAAGTGCTTCCGGGACAGGACAGCCCTCACAGGGTGTGCGGCGATGGGCAAAACTCTCATAACATTTCCCGTGCAGAAACCGATCTGCGAATTTACGATTGGCACGCACGACTTGATAGTCCACGTCGACGATGGCGATAGGATCCCTCATCCCGTCAAAGGTTTTTTCCCACCGATAAGAAAAGCTTGAAAGCTGATTTTCTAAAAGCACACGATCTAAAGCCATACTTAAAGGACGCATGCGGTCGGACATAAAATCAATAAAGGGGCCGATTTCTTTATCCGATAACGAATTCTCAATACACAAAATGGCTTCCGCATCGTGCCCCACAAAGTGACTGGTCAAGCGCAGCTCTAACGGCACCACATACGCTTTTACAAAGGGCCGGCCAAAGTGATTGGCAAAATAACGAATCAGCTCTGCCGATGGCACTTCCGGACTGTGAGGAAACTCATGGCCGATGTTTGTTTCGGTTTGATTAAAGTGGCCGGAATGAAAACTTAAGAAAAAAGTTTTATCATCACCCAAGCGGTAAGCCAAGATCGGGTCACCCATTTTGTGGAACTTGCGCAGCTCTTTTCTTAAAATACTTAAGATTTCCTCAAAAGATGTCTGCGTTCCTAGATCTTTGATGAAACGGATCAACTGTCGTTCACGGTTGAGTTTTTCTTCTTCCTCACGATGAGACATTTCGATGTACTGCGTGCGCTCATCAACCAAACCTTCTAAAGAATGAGTCAATGCTTCCAGCTGCTTATTTTGAAACGAGGACTCGCGCAAAAGCTGAGAGCGCGATAGATAAGTGGAATGTTTTTTTAAAGCACTGTCTAAATGATCCCAGATCTCTTTTTCACCCATCGGCCACCGCATAAAGCGAAAGACATGGGCTTTGTTAATCCCCTCACGCACTTCAGTTTCGGTCAGATTTTCAGCAAGTAAAAGTCTTGTCGCGATAGGTTGCAACTGACGAGCGTGAACTAAGAACTCTAAGCCCTCACCATCATCGGTATTATGAACCAAGATTGCAGAAAATTTTTGGGTGCTTAAAAGACTCAAGGCTTCGTGACACGAAGCCTTGAACATAATTTCAATTTCATTTTTCTGAAACGGAAAGAACTGCGGCAGTCTAATTGGCGACGCGTTTCCGACCCATAGGATGGGATCCAGCTTGCTCGGATTTGTTATTAGATCCTGATTGCTCACCGTTTAGCGCCTTCTCTAGCGATTTTAAATGCTCCGTCCACATTTGGAGCGTATGGTTTAAATCATACTCTAGGACATCCGCTAAAAGAATAAAATCCTTATTTTCCAAAGCGCGTAATGCCTCTGTCACAGTTTTTTTGCTGTGTTCTTCGGTTGCGGCCCAATTTAGCGGATGTGCCCCCAAAAACTGATCCCCCATCGTCGCTTTAATCGAGATGGTGCTATCAATCAAATACTCACAGTTTTGTACCAATTCATGAATAGATTTTAGCAATCCTTTAAGACCTTGTGCTCTCATACGACGAGCTAGGTTTTCCGTGGCCTGCATAAGCTCCGGCATCGCTTCAATCCAGCCTCGTAAAACTAGACCCGTCAGGTCACGGCTATTTTCTGTGAGGTATTCCAAAGTCTGAACTTGATCCAAAGTGACGGTTGAAAACTTCGCTTCGTCGGCTTCCGAAATTTCCAGGCCATTGATGATATAACGGCAGACCACCTGATTATTGGTCATCAGATCCATCTCAATATCGCTAAAGACTTCTTCCAGCGCGATATTATCCTTATAGAAATTGCGTAACTCATCTCCCGAGACTTTATAGCGTTCCATCGCCCACCCCATTTTCGGTTGTTGCCTCATGAGGAATATACGGCTGAAGATGGCGTGCCATTCTTTCATGTACATTCAAAGCTGCGGTACAAATCTCCTCTAAGGAGCCAGGACCTATACGGATCTTTTCCGCTTGGTACCAGCTTATTAAAGGACTCAGCTCGGGAACCCATTGGCTAATATTTTGAATAACTTCTTCTGCACGATCGAGCAAGGGACCAATTAATTCCAATCCCTTGGTCGGCACAGTTTTGATCTGTTCCATGGCGAAGGTATTGATCTCTTGCAATTGATAAGCCCCTTGGATGATCTCAATTCGATCGGCCACGGGATAATTTCCACCTAGATATAAGGCTTGCACTAAGTCCCATTGAAATCTTTCAGAAGCGGTTTCTGATTTTTGATAACTCACTAAACCCGCAGAACGCACGATAAGGCCGTCGGTGATGTTTCCGTCTAAAAGATCAGCTAACACCGCCCCCAGCTCGGGCCCGTTTAAGGACGCCGCGGTTTCGGCACGATAAATAAATCCTAAAGACGCTTTCGGGCCTGTCTCCCAAAAATTCACGTTGCCAACACTGATGTTTAAAGTCGGCGTGTCCGTCAAGGAGGCCATGTGGATCGGCGCACTGTCGCAGCCCACCAGCAAATCAGCCTTTTGCAAGATCGCAAAAAGATCAGACACTTTGGTTTTACCGACCAGATCTACGACGTGGGAACCGGTTAAACCCTTTATTATCTCTTGTGACAAAACACTTTCATTGGGGGCTCCAATTAAAACAATCGGAATACTTTGTCCCCTTTGCCCCAGGGTTTGCAACACCTGAATCCACTGCTTGGGGGTTAATGACTTGTGGGCTTCACTGGCCCCGACATGAATTATGATGTAGCGTTCGGGTAAAGCAAAAGCGCACTCCTGAATTTCAGGGGCCGCCCAATCTGATTCGACGTATTCAAGCTCCAGCATGGAAGCAAAGATGTCACTTAAGTGGACACGATTGGCTTTGTTCGTTCCCACCTGTGAATAAAAATAGCCACTGACTTCATCACTAAGACATAAAGTTCCATCGTTATAACGACTGTAGCCCGAAACGCGAGTGTGCAAACCGCTGATCGCGTGTGTCAGGTAACTTGAAACCGGCGAAAAAGTAAGATTGATGATCCAGTCAAAATTCTGCTCTGAAAGTTCAGAAACAAAATGATCTAATCTTGCCAATGACGTATCAATATCCGCTTCGGCTTGCACCAACGGGGATAAGATCGTACTTGATGACAAGCTCCAATGACGATCAATGATCTTAAGCCCTTCGACCGCGCCTTCAAAACGAGGGCGCGTTAACAAATGGATTTCTGCATCTGGATATGTACGACGAACAGCCCGTAACACCGGCCACGTCATGTAAATATCGCCTAACCTAGCGAGTTGTGTGACCAGAATTTTCATTTTTCAGCTGTTCCTTCACAAGTTCTTTAAGTAGCTGTAGTTTCTCTGTCTCTTGGTTGTAGTTTTGAGTCTTCTGCAATTGGCTTTGAACCTTTTCCAGTTTCAGCAAAGCCATCGACAGGTAATTTTCCAATTCCTTTTGCATAATATTGTCCTTCCATGGACGGAATTTGTAAGACTTGAGTCAATTGGGTGCGCACTTCTAAGAGCGCTTCAATTTCCGTAAGCGCTTTCGTAATACGGTCATGAATCTGGATCGGCTGAGCAAAACGCGACAAAAGCGCTTCGATAAAATCTTGGAAATACCCCGCCGCGTCCATTTTCGATTTTAAAATATCCTGGGCAATCAAAATAAGATCCGCGATATCGGCGGAATGAAATTGTCGCTTTTGCGAAATCTCCTCTTTTGAGGGCAGTGCTTTTTTGGCTTGCTTCATCCAAGTAGCAAATTTTTCTGACGTCTGGTTCCAAGCCTTTAGACTTTTATTAATCTCTTCAGCGGGCAGCTGCTGGCGAATTTCGCGCACCCGATGTTCATAGGCCAACGCCGAAGTATCCCCGTCAAGGTGCAGACTCCACACCGCTCTTTCCATCAAATGACTGAACGATGGCATTTTAAGAGGCGCCAGGCTTAATTGATCCCAAACCGCTTCAAATACTTTTTCGGGTTTTAAATCATCCCCTTGCAACACCAACGAATTGGCTGAAAAGGCTCCGGTCTTAATTGGATCACTGGGCCCAATAGCCAGCTCAACAATGGGAGTCCCCGCTTGGGCCGCCAAGTGCTTAATACTGGTATCCCCCGTTACTAGAAGAGCTGCTTCGGAAAGATATTCTTTGGCATCAGAAAGATTGCAGATCAAAAGATCTTCTTCCGCAAAGAACTTCAAAAGATCTTCTTTTTCAAAAGACGCGCCTAAGATGCGAACCTTATGATCGACCAAGGATGTTTCAATCATGTTTTTTAAAACCTGGAAATATTCAAGATTCCAGTTTTTCGCTGCCTTGCTTGTCAGGCACTGAAATAAAACCAGTTTGTTTTTGGATTTGTTCGAAATAGTACTGGGCGTTTTCGTGACCGGAATATCAAAAGAACGTCCCAACAGCTCGACGTAATGAAAAAGGGATTTTCCTTCGACCGAAAAACGATCGTTGAAATAGCGCAACCACTTATTCGAAAGACCTTGGAAGCGTCCTTCCGTGTGCATCAAGCCTTTGACGTTTTTAATCTCGGTCGCCCCCAACAGATAACCACTGAGCTTGGTGTGCGTAAAGTTATAGGCGACATCATAGTCTTCCGCATTCAGCTGATTGATAAGGCCTTCCAGCTGACGATAAGGCCAAAGGATATTGTAAGCAGGCTCCCCAATCCCTTTTTGCAAAGCTTCGCGATCAAAATAGATATACTTATCCACGATGCCCGGCAAAACCTCATCGACATGCGAAAACTGTTGATTGATCAACAAATGAATTTCCGCGTCCGGATTTTGCTGTCGCAGACCCCTAAAAAGCGCGGCTTGTTGAATCACGTCACCCAGACGTAAAAGAGAAACCACTAAGATTTTCATTACTTCACCAGTTCATTAAGAACCCGAAAAATTTCCTTTTTACTCTCGGCAACCTCGGAACTCTCAATCGCCGGGAAAACATCTTTCAAAGACATAAGATCTTTGTTTTTTAAAAAAGCTGCTTTGATATTGATCCCAAATTCTTCAAAGTGATATTTGATCGACTCTAAAGAGCGGCCGCTAAGGTGCGCAAAAACTTCGGTGAAGAACGCCGATTGCTGGCCCCAGCAATCAACAAATGACAAAATGTATGGCGCTTCTGCCACCACTTCGGTAAAAAACGCCGTTTTGAAAATATCTTGGGCATTTTGCAAACTAATCACTTCCACGCGATTTTCCAATTCCGGAAATTGCGACCAGAAAACTCTTAACAGGGCATCACGATTTTCAATCACCGTGATAGTTAAGTTCGGATCCACGTCGGCCAGTGCCGCCACATGAAACCCCGAGCCCAACCCCACGACCACTACGTGTTTGGTCGGCATCGCTCCTAATGAATAAGCCCATTTCAAGCCTTCGCCTTGGGGATCACGCAAAGAAACCAGGGGTTCACCCGCCTCAAAAGAAATCAGGCTGCCTTCATGATTTTCTGAAAATGTAATTGCTGACATCTTAAGCCGCCTTCGAACCTTGAAGTTTACGTTTCAACTCTCGAACCTCTTGGTGCGAAGGGTTCCATAAAAGAACTCTTTCGATTTCCATCAAAGCTTCGTTAAATTGGCCCTGCATACAGAACAAATTGATCAAAACCAAAGACATGTCTTCATCTTGTTCAACGGACGAAAGATAGTTTTGCAGGGCTTCGATGGCCCGGCCCGGTTGCTGATCACGCACTCCCCAGTTAGAGGCTAAGTGAACCGCAGTGCGATTTTTGGGATTAATATCTAAGGCTCTTTCGATATTGGCCCACGCTAATTCCGCATCACCGATGTGGTTATGAACCATTGCCAATCCGACCCAAGCCTTGTCGTTATCGGCATTGATTTCAATTGCGCGACGGAAGCAATAAACGGATTTATCAAAGTCATTGCGCTGAACTTCAAGCGTTCCTAGGTTAACTAACAAAATGTCGGACTCTGGGTTTAAGGTGTAGGCCTTATTATAGTACTCTTCCGCCCCGTCAAAATCGCCCTGTCTGACGAAAATATTCCCCATGTTCTTATACACTTCAAATAACAAAGAATTTTCCTGGGTCAGCACCGCCAAAGCTTCGTAATATTTATCCAAAGCCTCTTGATCCTTACCTAATTTGTATAAGGTCGTTGCGTATTTACACATACTTTCAAAGCCATAATCGATTTTTGAAAGCGCTCTAGAAACCAAAAGAGCCTCATCAATTCGTTGCGAACTTTCAAGAGCCACCACCAGCAAACCCAATGTGACAGGGTTTTTAGAGTCGATATTACTAGCCTGTCTTAACAGATTAAGTGCTAAAGGATATTCCTTATGCTTCATCAAAACTTGGGCATTACGTTGATAGGTAGCCACGCGAGGATCTTCAGATATTACGATATCTTCTTGTTGTGCTTCAGCATCGAACTCCGCAAGAGCTTGCAGGGTATCAAAATAGATACGTCCTCTGGACTCGGCGGTGGTATTGGATTCCCCGGCTATTGATCCTGAAACTTCGCTAGACTTTGGCACGAACTGATTATCGATCATCTGAATTTCACTCCTAGAAATTTTGATGAAGATTTCTAGAGCAACACAGATGCCAAGACTCGGCTTGAAGTTTTATTTGATCTGAAGTGTTTAAGGACAGTGTCTTTGACTGTTTGCCAAATGCGGCCGTCAAAGTTTCGGCAGGAAATTTTTTCCCGGACCATCGGTAGTATAGTCCGGGAAAATATAAATAAAATTATGCTTCTTCGTTTAAACGATTGTTAAACGTTTTGGTTTTGTATCCACCCACCGCTTTACGGCCGCGACGGACTTCTTGAAGCTCTTTGATGATCGAGTTTTTCGCCATCTCGATACATGCCAAGACTTGGATGTCCTGTTCAATGATACGTGTTACATATTCATCTTTGATTCTTAAAGCTTCTTTGATTTCTTGGCGTGCATTGGCGTCAACCTCTGCCACCATGTCGATATCATTATGAGCTTTTTCGACTTGCGCATCTACGTACTTAAGAACGTCCAAAATACGCTCACGAGTTTGATAAAAGTGCTCAATGTTATCAAATTGACCTTGAGCGAAGTTTACCAACTCAACTTCATTCAAAGAGTAGAACTTTTCTAAGTAATGGTTCTTTTCGTTTAGCAACGTGACAATTCTAGTCATGGTTTTCCCTTTGTAATGAATTATTAGCCGGCTTTTTTGTCGTCTGTTTTAATTTTTTCAACTGCTTGAACCCAACCATCATAAAGAGTGTTGAGAAGTTTCAAATTGGCTTGCAGAGGTTCCACGGTGCCACTGATGTTGGCTTTCGTGTACTGTTCCATCATGAACATATAAAGCTGCTCAAGCTGAGTCGCGATATCACCACCCACCTTGTGATCGAGAGTATTATTAAGCTCCATAATGATATCAAAAGCGCGCCCGATGTTGACTCCTCGGTCCGCAATCTTCTTTTCTTCGATAGCTTTAATGGCAAGCTTCGTAAACTTGATGGCGCCTTCATAAAGCATCAACAGGATTTTTTCTCTGCTGGCACTCTGAACTGACGTCGTTTTGTACTTCTGATACGCATTTTTGTTCATAATTCCCCTACCGCTCTTGTTTTAAACGTCCTGTCTAAAATCTAAATTCTAATTTAACCCTGTGGCCCCTGGGCCATCGCCGCAAACTTTGCTTGCTGCGCTTGCATCGCTGACATCTTTTGCTCAAGATCCGAAAACTTTCTTCTTAAGCTGTCTTCTTTTCTTTCAAGCTGTCTTTCCTTGTTCTCTATACGATTATTGACCTGCTTGATACGATCCTCTAAACCACGTTTGCGATTCGAGATTGTTCCAAACTGACCATTTAACAATCCACCGATCTCTTTTTTCACGGTCGTTACAAATCCCGTGTTGAACCCATCTCCACGGAAAAATGCCGCCACCCCAGCCGGATTTGAATTCAACACCTTGTTGAATTTATCCTGGCTAAAATTCAACGTACCGTTACGGTTGAACTCGATACCTAATTCTGAAATCCGGCGAATTGGAGATTCCACTCCCATCTGCGGATTCAAGACGGTACGGCGCAACGCACTTTCAATCGTGCGGATCATCCCGTCGCCACCCAATGGGCCTAACTGCGGATTTTTTCCGTTTCCAGCTTGCAACTTACTTTGCTTCTGGATGAACTCCAGCGCCGCATTGTAAGAATCAACAAAGCTTTTTACCTTGCCGCTAATAACTTCTAAGTTTTCTTTGACCGACATACGAATCTCGCGACCCGGCGATGCCGATTTAAAATCCAAAGTCACACCCGGAATCAAATCAGTGGATTTGTTATCCGGAAGTTCAATTTCAAATCCGTCAACTTTAACCTTGGCGTTTTGGGCCTTACGAGACTCATCGAAATACATATCTTGGTCACCATCCAAAAGATAAATCTTGGGGAACGTGACCTGTTGGTCCTTACCTGTGCCTAAGCCCGACACTAAAAGCTTAAACGGCTTATCTGCATCTTTGCGGTCTTCAAGAACCTGGGCTTTCAAATTTAAACCCGCATTATTAATCTGCTTAGCAACCCCTTCCAAAGTGGAAGTATTGCCGTTGATGTAAACTTCTTTTTCTCCCTCAGGCGTATCGAACTTGATATAGCCCGTACCAATTTGGGTTTCATTTTTATCTGGAAAACCGTTCGATATGGCTGAAGGCTTTTGCGCCAAGCTAATCACTTCGATCGAATAATCCCCGGGAACTGCCGTCTGTGGGTCCACGGTCCCTTGCACGACGTTTTCATCACCGCTCGTAAATTTTTTATCAATGAAACCACCGGCTGAAGTCAGCTCACCTAAGTTTTTGGTGATGTCAGAAACTTTGGTTTCAAGCTCGCTGACAAGTTTCAACTTGTCCTCTTGCTTTCCTCGTTGCGCCTCCATTTGCTTCACAGGAATGCGTTCCGCATCCATCAACTGATCCACAATGTTTGGAGGGAGCCCAGAGGCCATCCCTGTAATTCTGATTCCTGCCATGAATTCATTGTGTCAAAACGAAACGGCAATCGTGAGTCAATTAAATGTCCGTCAAAAGGCCTAGGGGTGCGGCTTTTAGAGCCCATAAGCAATACAGGACGCAGCGGTTTTGACGGAGGGGTATTTTTCAGGACTTGGATCTAGGAAATAAAAGCAGAGAGCTTTATTAATTTAAGCAGAACGCTTAAGAAGCTGTCCTCGAGGCGAGTCGTCCGAGGGAAGAGTCCATAAATCGGCTTCAGGAATACGGCGAATGATCGTGCCGAGGTTGTCTTTGACTAAGACAAACTTTAAATCGTCTTTCACTTCAAGTTCGATGGTCCACTTATGTTCCTTCGTTGCCGAGAGCTTTCGAAGGTGCTCCATCGCTTTCTCTAACTGCTCATCACTCATCGGCGGGTGTTGTTCGCCTTGGTTTTGTTGCTGATAAGCCTCTTGCCCATTCGCATCGCGATCGTGGGTAGAATCGGACTTAATCGTCTTCCCAATATTGTCGACGCTTCGCACGTCGTTATTGGGAATTATGTTAGAGATAAATCCTTTTATGTTCATACATTCGCTTTATCGGCTCATTCATGTACAAACTTAAATCCCGGTCTGAGGTCGGGCGTCTCCTCCATTTATTTTCTCATTGAACCTTAAGTACCCCACGAAGATTTCTCTTCGTGGGTAGGTTGGTACCGAGAGGAAACGGAGGTATCCCCTCAGATCAAACTTTTTATATGTATTCTTAAATCAAGTTCTCGAGTTCGAGAAATCTACACTGAGGACACCCTCTTCAGAGGGAGTTTTCACTCCCCTGAAGATTCGCCGTTGTAGTTACAATTAACCGATCAATTTCATTGCCAAGTTAGGCAACTGATTAGCTTGAGAAAGAACCGAAGTATTTGCTTGTAACAATACTTGGTTACGAGTTGTTTCAGCAGAGGCCGCCGCGATATCAGTGTCACGGATACGAGAGTTTGCAGCAGAGATATTCTCGTGTTGAACACCTAAGTTATCAACAGTTGAAGTCAAACGATTTTGAAGGGCACCCAGATTTGCACGGAAACCATTCACTTGCGTTTGCGCTTTATCTACCATCGCAAGAGCTTCTTGAGCACCCTCTTTAGTTGAGAAATCGAAACCATCGATACCCAAGCTAGAGATTGTTGCGTCAGTTTCACCCGCGTTGAAAGAAATTCTATCTGATTCAGGGTCATTGTTGATACCAACTTGGAAGTCAAACTTGTCACCAGAACCATCAAGAAGTTTCGTTGTACCGAAACGAGTTGTTTGAGTGATACGTTGTGATTCCGCTTTCAATTGTTGAACCTCTTTATCCAACATTCCGCGCTCAGTCTCACCGACTGTATCAGAAGCTGCTTGAACACCCAACTCACGCATACGAGTTAAGATGTTAGAGATTTCGTTCAAACCACCCTCTGCAGTTTGTACCATTGAGATACCGTCGTTGGCATTACGGCCAGCTTGGCTTAGTGAGCGGATTTGCGATTTCAAGTTCTCAGAGATCGCTAAACCTGCAGCGTCGTCCGCGGCTTTATTGATACGTGATCCAGAAGACAATTGCTCCATGGATTTACCGATTGAACGCTGCGAAGTTTGCATAGTTCTTTGAGCGTTGATAGCGGACATGTTCGTAGAAATTCTGATTCCCATCTGGGACCTCCATTATATGGACCCGCCTTATACCTACTTAGGTCAGGTCGATTGTTACTTGTTGGACTTCCCTTTTGGTCTGGCTCTCTCAGGCGATCCGCATTTGTCAGTCACTACATTTGCGTCTCTCGAGAACTTCAACTTCAAGTTCCGTCGTTGCTTGTGACATACCTTTCGGCGAGGTCTGTGAAGGCTTTAGTCGCGTCCAGCAGAACTGGACCAAAGCCCAACAAAACCTAGACCAAAATCCTGAAAACCAGCCCAAAACCCCGGAAAAACCCAGACCAAAGCCCCGGAAAAGGTGCCTGGCTCTTTTTTCGGACCGACCTGCGTCAAGTCCTGAAGTTGTAGGAGTTATGAAAAAGACTGAACGGAAATGCACCAAGGCATTAGTCTTAAGACTTCAATCTTGTGAATGAAAAGCAAGGCTAGACGAAGAACTATTAAAGAGGATGCTCTTCGAGAGACGATAAACGTTTTTCAACCCGAGTAAGTTTGAACACAGATTTTCTAAGTGCTCGCCGCACCAGTTCGGCATTCTCTAAAAGCGGCGCCTTGTTGAGCCAAAGTAAAGTCTCGGCCCTAGAATGAAGACTTTCCCAGTTGTGATCTTCGGAAATCGGAACATCCAACCAACGTTCGCCAAGCAACGCTGGCATGGAAGAGTATTTATAATCTTCGACGCGTGAACAAAGTCCCGCCATCACTGGATTTCGATAAAGATATTTATAGGCATGAAGATAATAGAGGGGGCTAGACAGAAGCGAGCGATGAAATCTCCCACCATAAGTCATGTTGATTCGGTCACTGGTATAAGTGATTTCTCGACTGGTTTCCTGCATGAAGTATTTCATCGCCGCACTTAAGTTTGCATCGGGAGAACGCGCGATCATATGAAAGTGGTTGCTCATGAGAACGAAGGCGTGAACTTTGATATTGAAACCGATATGAAGAAAATAAAGATGCCGAGTCATCACATCCCAAACAAAATCTTTGTCCAACGAAAACCAATCGCGATTAATGCATCTAGCGGTGATGTGGTATGGAAGATCAGTGTGATTAATAAAAAGAGGACGAGGCATGTAAGTCTGCGAAGCAAAAACTAAGCAGAGCCTGGCTGACGAGAGGTTGGGATCTGGTGATCTTCGTTGTCCGAAACCCGGAATGATGCATATGGGTCCAAAAAAGGAGCCAGGCACCTTCTAAAATCCCTGGGGCCGGATGGCCCCAGGGTGGGCTTAACAACGAGGAGTATATGTGGGCGACCCCTCATTCCGCAGGAGGCCGTATCCCAGAACAGGCCCCCTCCGACATTCGTAAGAATGATGAATCTTTTAGAACTTTATTTAATTACTTATACTAGTTTCAAAGCCACGTTAGGCAATTGGTTGGCTTGAGCCAAAACCGATACCGCCGTGTTTTGCAAGATGTTGGCAGAGGCCATTTCTGACGTCTCTTTCGCGATATCAGTATCACGAATACGAGAGTTTGCCGCTGACAAGTTTTCATAGGACACATCTAAGTTACTGACCGTTGATTCTAAGCGCGATTGCATCGCCCCGAAGTTGGCGCGCAACGCACCCACTTTTTGGATGGCTTCATCCACCGCCCCTAAAGTGTCACGAGCATCGCCCTTATCGGCGATCGATAACCCATCAATCCCCAAAGAGCTTGTCGTGGCATCAGCATCAAAATCAAACGAGATAATATTCTCTTTTCCCCCTGCTGGCCCGACGTGGAATTCTAATTTTCCGCCACTGCCATCAAGAAGTTTTGTATTACCAAATTGCGTGGTCTTCGCGATACGATCCGCCTCTTGAACCAACTGTTGTGCCTCGTTGTTCAAGAATCCACGCTCTGTTTCACCTACGGTATCAGACGCGGCTTGTACTCCCAGCTCTCTGAGACGAACCAAAATATTTGAAACTTCATTCAGACCACCCTCACCGACTTGCGAGAAAGAAATCGCATTGTTGGCGTTGTTTCGGGCAGCCGCGATACCTTTTAGCTGTCCCTTAAAGTTTTCTGAAATCGCCAATCCGGCTGCGTCGTCGGCGGCGTTTACGATACGAGAACCAGACGCTAAAGCTTGCGCTGAATGCTCTGCTCTCTTTTGTTGTTTAGATAGCACGCGTTGTGCTGCGATAGATGCGGTGTTAGTAGCAATTCTTAAGCCCATAAGAACCCTCCAGGGATTAAAACCGCCGTCCGCTAGTTTTCATGGAAAGAACCAGAACCAAGGCAGCACCACTTGCCTTTAGAACTATTCAGATCCGCTAACGTACTGCGATCAGTTTTTTGTTTTTCGTAACCAAAAAATGAATCAAAAAATTAAGAGGCGAATGGAACCTTGGCTTCCGGGTGACTGTCCGTCGTCCGAGGCCCATTCATCTCTTTGCGGAGGAATTTGTGAGGAGATTTCTTTGAGGCAGACTTTCGTCCTGATCAGAAGTTTATCGTTCACAAACAACCCAACAAGTAACAACAAACTCTTCGGACCATGGTCTAGAAACTTTAGGGCGAAGGTCTAGGTTTTTTAAACCGACTTCGCTTACTAGTTGAAATGACTGGATATTAAGGGCTAAAAAATTTCTGTACAAAGGTCTAGGTAAAGCTAGACCAAGGGCTAAAAAAGCCAATCATTACAAGGGTTATGTTACACAGAAATCAGAATTTTTAGCGATTTGAGGGTTTCAGCCCAGGATACCCGCGCTGTTCTTGCACCAAAGCCCGTTCATCACTGGAGGCACGGCGAAATTCAAAGCGATTTTTAGGATCACCAAAACCCAGGCGAGCTAAGGTGTTTGCTTTTTGTCGATGGTCAAAAAAACCAGTGAAAAAATCCAAGCGGTTAGCCCCTTTGATGGCGCCCCCCGCATCACGCACAATCACGTAACCGTCATGCACTTCACCGGTCGGCAATTCAGCTCCTACAAGACGAGGAATGAATAAAACCTCACCCACATCATAAACGCTTAAATCTGCGGCCACCGAAAAGTATGGATCCAAACAAATTCCCCGAACGCCATAGCCGTAAGGGCACTTCGTCGTATCAACCACCATAAACCGGGGCACGCCCTCTTTGGTCGAATGATAATTGAAAGAGACAATCTCTTTACCATCGTCGACAAAGCAAGAGCCCTGCAAAAGGCAGTTGTCATAGTCTTTTTGGCAAAGTGTTATCAGTCTTTTCCCCTCAACAGACACCAAATCGCGCGTCTCTGTACTGGCGCACTTGGACTCACTTTGATGAATTGTGGGCTTGTAGTAGATGGTCGGATTCAAAGCAAGACCGTCAGAGGATTTTGAAGCCGCACACGAAACCAGGCCCACCGCCGCGGCACAAACCGCAATCATGCTCATAAGACGGTGAATGTTCAAAATACTCATCCTAAAAACCCCACTCAAGTAGCTCCCAGTTATAGCAGAGCAGGCTGTTTTTAGCTTGGCGCCTAGGCAAATTACAACATTTCTTGCAACTCTTGCAGAGTTGTCAAAATTTTAAACGTTTGTTTATTGGCTTTCTGTAATAAAAAACCCAAAAAAGTCCAAGGGCAAAAGTCGAAAATTCGCTCTCTATCCGAACTACTCATTGCCCGAGGGAAAGCGATACGCTATCACTTAAATCACACCGGGACACAATGACTTTACGATTACGTATTTTTCTTTTTAATCTTATCTCCGTCTTCCTGGCGACTTTCGTGGTTGCCTTGATCGGGTTAAAAATTGTGGAATCCACGGTGATCGACAGTACTTATGAACGGTTGACGCAAATTCGTATCAGCAAGACCACTGCGATTGAAAACTATTTTCGCGACCTCCAAACAGCCATCAACCTGATTTCTTCCCACGAACTGACCGATGATATGATCTTTGATAAAAAGATCGAAAAGTATCACGACTTTCGTCGTCTCTTGGACAATTATGTTTTAGACTTCAACATCTATGACATGTCCTTGATCACCAATAAGGGCGTCATCGTTTATAGCACCCGCAAAGATGTTGAAGACGGTGCTTCAATTTTTTCAGACATCCCCAGCGCCAATAAAATTCGCGACCTGTTTAACTGGGGTATGAAGGCGCAAGAGGGTTCAACCCTGTTCCTAGACTTTGACAAAGACCCGATCAGCCCGAACTCGGCCACCGGTTATGTCGCAGCCCCGATTTATCGTCATGCCACCATTGTCGGTGTGATCTTGTTAAAAATTTCCATTTCAGAAATTGACCGCATCACCAGTGATAATTTTGCCTGGGCCACTCATGGCATGGGGCAAACCGGGGAAACTCTTATTTATGGCGAAGACTGGAGTTTGCGTAACACCGGTCGTTTCCGCGTCGAGGGCAATGTGGCCGGAACGCCGGGACAAGATGCCGATATCCTTTCGCCGAATCGCGGTGATGAAGATATTAAAAAGATCGAAAACATGAGCGAGGTGCGAGAGCTTGGGATCGACTATCGCAATCAGAAAGTCATTCGCTCTATCGGAAAAATTTATCTGCCTAACGGAGAGCTTTGGTATATCCAAACGAAGCTTGATGAAAACGAGGCTTTCGCCGTTTTAGATCGTATCGCGATTGCTTCGAGTGCCGCGGCGGTTTTGATCTTTATCTTGTTCTTCTTTGCCACTTTTGCCGCTACCGGAAAAGTGGTCGAACCCATTCAGCTTTTGACGGATCGTTTAGAAAAACTGGGCACCAGCAATCTGACCCAAAAAATCAACTATCAATCCAAAGACGAAATCGGTCTTTTGGTCAGCAAGTACAATCAGCTGGCCGATCGCTTAGAAACCACCACCGTGTCTAAGGAGTTCCTAGACAGTGTTATCCAATCAATCAAAGCCTTCCTTTTCATCGTTAAAATCAATCCGCACGACGACTGGCGCCAGAGCTCTTACGCGATTTCGCAAGCCAATGAGGCAGCCTTAAAACTTTTGGGTATCTCTTACAGTCAGCTGGCACATATTGATTTGAAAACCTTGATTCACGCCACCCCGGATTTCAATAACTACAACTGGTTGCTGCAGACACGCCACAGTATCGAAGCGGAAATAGTAAACAGTGAAGGCCGCCGCATCCCGATCTTGATGAACTGGGCGGCCCTCCCCAATCGCACCACCAAAGACCTTACGTTTGTTTTCGTTTGTACCGACATCACTGAACGTATCAATGCCGAACAAGCCCTCATTGAGGCCCGTGAACAAGCCGTTAAAGCTTCCCAGGCCAAGTCCGAATTTTTAGCTAGAATGAGTCATGAGATCCGTACTCCGCTCAATGCCATTATCGGAATCACAGATATTCTAGCAGAATCAGACCTGAAGCCCGAACAAGAACAGCTGGTCAATGTTTGCGCCAATGCTGGAGAAAATCTTTTAGCGTTGATCAATGATATTTTGGATATTTCTAAAATCGAAGCTCGCGAAGTGCGTTTAGAAAAAATCGCTTTTGACTTAGATACAACGACCAAAAATATCTGTGAAATCTTACAACAAAAAGCCGCCGAAAAAGATCTGCGTTTCCATTTACGCATTAATTTGGATGACCGGGGCAATCACGTGGTGATCGGTGATCCCACTCGTCTGCGCCAAATTCTTTTTAACTTGATTGGAAATGCGATCAAGTTCACTAATAACGGTGAAATTGCCGTGGCCTTAGAGTTTGATTCTGCCGACAAACGCCATGTGCGCTTTGCAATCCAAGATAGCGGTACCGGAATTCCAAAAGATAAGCAGCATCTTTTATTCCAAAACTTTGTTCAGGCCGACAGCTCTATCACCCGTAAATTTGGTGGCAGCGGTTTAGGCCTCACAATTTCTAAAAACTTGGTTGAACTTATGGGCGGGCGCATCTGGTTCCAAAGTGAAGAAGGTCGGGGAAGTACATTCTTCTTCACCCTTCCCTATACGCCAGCTGAAACCCAAGAAGTTGAGAACACGCAAACCCAACAACCCGAAGCACCGAAAACTGATGCCGTCCTGGCGCACAACGCCCGCATCTTGATCGTCGATGATACCGAAGACAACCGCTTCCTTTTAATGACTTACCTAAAACGTTTGCCATTTGAAGTAGAGCAAGCTGAAAACGGACTTGAGGCGGTCAATAAAGCCCTGGCCAATCCTTACGATATGATTTTGATGGATATTCAGATGCCCGTGATGGATGGATATGCCGCGACCCAAAAAATCAGACAGTGGGAAAAAATCCATAGTCGCAAGGCGATTCCAATTATTGCGGTCAGCGCCAACGCGATGGCTGAAGACGTTCAAAAATCTTTAGATGCGGGATGTACGGAGCACGTCACAAAGCCTATTAAGAAAACAGCTCTTTTAGAGATGATTCAACGGTATACAATTTGATTTGATCTAATCCGTAATCAAACGTCCGTTTTTAATTTCCGAAACCTTGGTTGCTAAAACTTCTACGTCCTTTTGATCATGAGTCACTAAGACGGTGGGAATATTTTCAGCATCAATCACAGATTTCACCAAGCGTCGACTTTCATCGCGCAGTTCTTGATCTAGGGCAGAAAACGGTTCGTCTAACAGCAGCAACCGCGGCTCCCCCATTAAAGCGCGAGCCAAGGCCACGCGCTGCTTTTCCCCGCCAGACAAAATCGCGGATTTGCGATCAATAAATGAACTCATTTGCAAAACTTCAATCAAATGTTTTAGCCGAGCTTGAGCCTTGGCATTTTCAACCTTGCGTGCGCGAGCCGCGAACAGAATATTTTCTCGAGCTGACATATGCGGAAAAAGATCTAAGGTTTGAAAGACGACACCCATGCGACGATCTGGAGTTTTTAATTTCGCCAGATCCTCCCCTTTAAAGTTCCACACCAGGCCCGGGCAATCCTCTAACCCCAACAAAATACGAAACACCGAGGTCTTACCTGAACCTGATGGCCCCCACAAGACGGTGACACCTTTATCCAGGATTTCCCACCGAGGAATATCTAAAACAAATTCAAGTTCATGCTTGCTGTTGGGGCGAAAATAGTTACGCTTCAAATTTTCGACGTAAGACATAGCTTCCCCCTTTGCATGCGCAGTAACAAACCGCCCCCGCCAAGATAATTAAAACACTCACCGCCGTGGCTTGATCTAAACGATATCCCGACATCAAAGAGTCTGTCATCATTGCGATACTCACTTCTTTATGAGCTAAAATTCTAGACACCGCAAAATCGCCGCAAGTCCACACTGCAGCGATACCAGCTAGCACGCCGGCCTTTTCAGAAATTTGCGGAAAAAGAATTTCCTTAAAAATCATCGCGTGAGAAGCCCCCATTGTGTAAGCGACACGAATCTGCTGTTCTAAGGCATGCAATGAACTGTCCCATCCCATACGGAAAAGACCATTCAGGCTTAACAAAACCAAAGCGATCGGAATTTTAATATAAGGATAAAACCCTTCATTGGGTGTCAGAATCAAAAAACTAAAACACGCCAGCGACGTCGAAGGTGCCACATATCCCGCTAAGAATTTTTCAAACCACCATTTTGGCCAACAATAAGCAATCAACATCAAGGCAACGTAAGAAAAAATCCCCGCCGTCATTCCCAAAAACACGCTGCCACCAAAAGCTTTTAAGATGTCCGGCCCCATCCCCGCAAATCTTTCAAACTTCATCAGCCCATTTAAAACACCTTGGCCATAACCGTAAAAATAAAACAGCCCGCATAAAGCTAAAAACACCACCCCTGAAGGCATGGCCACGGCTTTCAAAGAGGCCTCGCGCGAGGCCGGCGGCACCGCCCCTTTGCCAACGATAAAAGAAACCGCGAAAATAAAAAGCGATTGCAGAAAGGCTAGCACAATAGCTTCGCCCCATTCAGCGGATAATCTGATTTTTTCATAAATTAAAACTTCGACCGTCGTTCCCATTCCGCCACCGACAATCAAAGGAACCGAAAAACTACCAAAACAAATAATGAATACAAAAAGTCCTAAATATAAAAGCTCTTTCCGCAGCATCGGGATCAGAACCTGAAACCAGATCATGTGCCGCGAAGCACCTTCGACGTAAGCAAGTTCAATGACATGCCCGATACGTGACTCCAGTGTCCGCGCCAATAATACAGCCACCAATCCAAAGTTGATCGCCGTATGAACAAAGATAATCCCTGCAAGCCCCATGGGAAAAAAATCCACCGCGTTTAAAATCGCGAGCAAACTAAAAAGAGGTGGCAAAAAATTCGGGATGAGACATAAAATCTCAGCCGCTTTTCGCCAGGATCCATGACGTAACGAAACCAAGCCCAACGCTGCCCACAATCCAAATATCAAAGAAAACAGAGCCGAAAAAAAACTTTGCGTGAAACTGTTCTTGAAAGCCCAACGCAACTCTTCAGCGTTAGGCATTTGCGAAATTTGAAATTGAGAAAATAGAAACAAAAATGGGAAAAGTAAAAACAAAACCAAACTAAGACGCAAAAGACTTCTTAGATTCAATTGACTTCGCCTCGACGAATTTCGGTCCATCTTTTCAGCAACCGGTCCACTTCGGACGTAGAAAGCATCTCCACTTCATCCATGGTCTTAACGGTCATTGCCGATTCAAATGGAGTGCCTTCCATAACCCCCTTCATCACCGGGAACATATAGTTTTTTTCCATGATGATCTTTTGCCCTTCGGGCGACAGCATCAAGTTCACGAATTGTTCGGCTAAATCGCAATGGCGGCAGAATTCTGGAATACCCACAAATTCAAATTGAACCGGTGATGGCTCCACAAATGGCAAAGCCACAAAGTTTTTATCTTTGTCTTCCACCAAATGATACAGCGGCGAAGTCACGTAAGAATAAACCAAAGAAGCCTGTTTGTTAGTGAATAAGCCATAGGCTGTCGACCATGTCGGTGAAAAACTGTGGGCTTGGTTCATCATCTTTTTTAGAAATTCAAAACCAGCGTCTTCACCCTTGCTGCGAATAACCCAGTATAAGAACTGCATTCCCGGAGAACTTGTACGAGGATCTTGCAAAGCAATTTGTTTTGCATAAACAGGATCTAATAAGTCATCGAGTTTTGAAGGGTGTCTGCCCGCATCGTTACGACGAGCCACAAAGGTTAAAGCGCCCCAGTCGTAAGGAACAAAAAAGCTGTTTGATAATGCCGGCTTCACGGAATCATAAACTGGCATATCGCCTATGTTCAGTTTCCGCCACGACTGTTCAGACACGGCCTTTGAAAGATCAAACTGATCAAGGCCCACCACCAGATCTGCGCCTAAGCTTTCACCTTCGATTTTTAGACGCTGAAGTAGGATGCCGGAATCACTGCCTTCGATAAACTCCACTTTGCATTTACAAGTTTTCTCAAAATGCTCTTTTAAAAGCGGGCCCGCACCCCAGCGACCGGTGAAAGACGCATACCCGAAAACACGTAAAGTCGTGACCGATCCTGAATTAAAACCTTTTTCGTTACGATTCAGCAGAGCTAAAAAAAGACCGACAAAGACCACGGTGATAAAAAAGATAAAGTGCTTCATTTACTACCACCACAATCCACGGCGACGCTTAAAGAAATAATAATCTATACCCAGGCAACGTCCCGCCCCCACCCAAGCTAAAATCACATGCGTGGCTAGAAATGTTTTATACAAATCTTCAGACGCCGGGCCCGAGATAAAGAGCATGGTCACGCAAAGCAAGATTCCCAACATCGCCACCGGGCGAACCACATACCCAATGATATAAGAAATAGCGATCGCAAACTCTAAGCCTAAAATAATAAAGGCCACCGTTTGCCAATGCGGGATCATTTGGCTTGAAGCAAAGATCTTAAACCAATTCGGCGCGTGACTGGCCGGAAGCCATTCTGCAATTTGGTCCGCGATACGCGGGCGACTTAAAAAATCACCTTTATATTTATTCAAAGCTTGTTCTAAATAATAATAACCTAAGAAGATTCTTAAAAAAGAAATCGGCAGAAGGTGACCAACGTATTTAACGCTCTCAAAGAATGAAACCAGCATGGGATCATTGTGGCCTAGACACCTATCTTGGGGCAAGTCTCCTCTAAAAAGCAGTGACTGCACGCAGGTTTTCTCGCCTTACAGACAGCTCGACCATGTGAGATCAGATAATGAGAAAACATCACCCAATCTTCCTGGGGAACCTGGGGATTCAGTTCCCTTTCAATAACCACCGCGTTTTCACCACGCACCCATCCCAAGCGGTTGCTTAAACGAGTGACATGAGTATCGACAACGATGCCGCTAGCGATCCCAAAGGCATTTCCCAAAACGACGTTGGCAGTTTTACGTCCCACGCCTGGAAGCTCGACCAAAGGCCCGAGCTCCTGTGGGATTTCGCCTTCGTATTTTTCAACCAAATCAATGGCGGCGGTCTTTAAGCTCTTGGCTTTGTTTTTGAAAAAACCGGTCGAACGAATCAATTCTTCGATGTCTTCAATGGGGGCTTTTGCCATTTTTTGAGGAGTGCCATATTTTTTAAACAAAGCAGGGGTGACTTTATTAACGCGCTCATCAGTGCACTGAGCGGACAACACGGTGGCCACTAAGAGCTCGTAAGGATTAGTAAAATCCAAAGCGCAGTGCGCATCAGGGTAGTATTTTTTAAATAAAGCAAGGGTCTCTAAAAGAGGCGCTGGCTTGGGCTTTACCTTTTTAGCAGGAACTTTTTTTGCGACTTTTTTGACGGGCTTATTCGCCGTCATTGCCTATCGCTTCTACTGGACAACCCTCCATCGCCTCTTTGCACAATTCTTCTTCTTCAGGGGAAGAAGGTTGTTTAGCGACGAAGGCATGGCCGTCTTCATCATGCATGTGAAAGTTATTAGGCGCGGTTAAAACGCAAGCGTCGCAAGCAATACAAGATTGATCGACGAACATTTTACCGGGCTTGTTGTCTTTCCAGCTCTGACTTTTATCTGCCATGGGGGTGCTCCTAAAGGCCCTTAATATAAAACTTTTGCCCCTGATGTCAAACTTCCTTCCGGACTTGGGTCGCATTTTTCAGGCCCTGGTTTGTCAAAAGCTGGGGTCCCCTCCCCATCCCGGCTATACTGAAAATCAGGTCGAAAGACTTTAAAGGAGAGTTCATGGAAGGACCTCGTTCCCCCAATGAAGCAGAATTGCCTCACGTTCTTGAATTTTTGAACCAAAAACTGCGCAATGAGGCCCCTTGGTCTATTGCCGCTGAGTATCCAACCGCCTTTAACCGCAACAACTTGCACAATATGCGTATTATCGCCGATGAGGGCAAAGTCCTTTCGCATGCAGTATTAAAGCCTCTGATTATTAAGTCTCCTCACGTTATTTTTAAAGTGGGCGCCATTGGATCCGTTGTGACCCATGACGAACACCGGGGGCAGGGCTTAAGCACCCAAATCGTCAAAGACTGCTTAAAAATGGCGACGGAACAGTCATGTGATATCGCGATTCTTTGGACGGACCTTTTTGATTTCTACCGCCGCATGGGCTTTGAACTTGCGGGCAACGAAGTGAGCTTCGTCATCGAAGAAGAATTTGAAGCCAATAACGAAGGCCTGCGCTTTTCGACGGACCCTCGCGTATCACCAGACGCGATTTATCGTCTTTATTCCTCTCACTCGATCAACTCGGTTCGCACTATTGAAGAAACCAAAAAATTTCTTTCGATTCCGCAAACCAAGGTCTACACCGCTTGGGAGTCTAATGGTCAACTGGCGGCTTATGCGATTGAAGGAAAAGGCATTGATTTAGGAGGCTATCTGCATGAATGGGGTGGTTCGGTTTCTAAATTAATGGCGTTATTTAGTTTTATTCGCATGCAAAAAGGTCAACCCGTCACGGTGATTTGCCCTCGGCACGCCACTAATTTGATTCAACAACTTGAAAAATTGCCTGTGACCAAAAATCACGGCTTTTTGGGCATGATTAAGCTTGTGAACTTTGATCAGTTGTCGGCAAAAATCAAACGCGCTTTCCGCGCCGAAGGAGTGGCCGATATTGTTTTGGAAAAACATCCGACTCAATATGTTTTCGGTATTGGAACGGATCTTTACACCATCAATAAAGAAACCGACATGGTTCGCTTGTTGTTTGGTCCGGTGGACTATCGCGCCATGGATATGTTTAAGCCCGAAACATTAGACAAATTAGAAAAAATCTTACCGTTACCCCTGTGGATTTGGGGCTGGGACTCTATATGAATTTAAAAAACACCTTATTAGCGCTGCTTGTAATGGGCGGCATGCTTTCTTGCGTGAAAGCACCAGAATCTGAAGACGTCGATACAACACCCGAAGCAGTTTTAGAGTCAGTTTCAGAATTATGGGGCACAGCGGATCCGTTTGCATTGAATGTAAATGAATTTGCGGCCTTCGAAACCACTCAAAAAGTGGAAACCAATCCGAATCCGTTCTTTACTTTGCGTGAAGGCATCACGGTGAAAGAGCGTGTGGACTCTGATCAAAATGGGGCCAAGATCACCCGTTATAAATTTAACTATCAGTTTGATATGATGCGCGGTGAAGAACAAACGCCTCAATCCACTAAAGAAGCTCAACGTGGTTATTGCCGTGGAGCATGCTCTGCCGCGGTGGCGGACAATCAATCTTTGGAAGTACAAACTGCTGGCTTAAAACAAAAAAGCATTCACACTCTTTCTGACGACTCAAATATGATTCTTGGTTTTGAAAGAGCCGGTTATCTGGCAAGCACTTGTTTCAATGATGAGGAAGAACAAGCGGCCTGTGTCAAAGAGGGTTATGACAGTTGCGAACGAAAATGCGTAAATTTAAAGTCTGAAGAAATCATGCGCGCAGTTCCTCAAGCGGTCATGGACCAACCCAATTGCGGCGGATACAAAGATTGTAAATGGCTCACTAAAACTCTGTCGTTTGATCTTATTCAAACTTATAAAAAAGGCAGCTTAACGGAGACTTTACGCGCCAGTTTCTGGGCGACCTTCACTCCGGAATTGCCATTCATGGCACGTCTGACAGATTTCTGTATTCGTCAGTTGGTCACGATCAAAACAGCGAACCCGAGTGATCCAATGAACGGCCGCAAGGTCTTAGTGAATAACTGCAATAGTCTAACAAATTATAAACCGGCCCCGTTGCCAACTCCTTAAAATCACAGTAGTCTAAAACCTCTTTCGGGAGGTTTTATGAAAAAAATTGCCGTGGTTCTTTCCGGAGCCGGATATCTTGATGGCAGTGAAATCACAGAGGCCGTCAGCCTATTGATTGCCCTTAGTCAGGCAGGTGCAAAGGTCACTTGTTTTGCTCCCGATATCGAACTTTCCGAGGTCAATCATCTTAAGGGCGAAGCGACTTCGGCGAAACGCTCTGTTTTACAGGAGTCCGCGCGCATTGCTCGCGGACACGTTCAAAACCTCAACCTGCTGCAAGAAAAAGACTTTGATGGCCTGGCATTTCCTGGTGGCTATGGCGCCGCTAAAAATCTTTGCAACTGGGCCGAAAAAGGGGCGAAGTGTGACGTGAACCCTGAAGTCCGTCGCGTGATTTTAGATTTTTACAACGCAAGCAAACCCATTGCGGCCATCTGTATCGCTCCTGTCTTATTAGCAAAAGTATTAGGCGATAAAAAACCGACTTTAACTATCGGCAACGATCCGGCGACGATCGCGGAATTGCAAAAGGCCGGTGCCGTTCATGAAGAATGTCCGGTGGATGATTATATCTCTGATCGTGAAACCAAAATTGTGACCACCCCCGCTTATATGTATGACGATGCTCGGCCCAATGAAGTCTTCGCGGGTATTTTTGGCTTGGTTCACGAACTTGTAGAATGGGCATAAGGAATTAAAATGAAAAAGAACGTTGCACTTATTTTTGGTGGTAAATCAGCAGAACACGAAGTGTCTTTGCGATCTGCAAAGAATGTCGCTGACGCTTTAGATAAAAATCTTTTTTCACCAATCCTTATTGGTATCAGCAAAGAAGGCAGCTGGTATCGCTTCCCGTCCGACGCCGTTTTTTCACAAGCCACAAAGATTGTCGATAAAGCGTTACCACCACAAGCAGAACCTGTTGCCTTGATTTCCTTAGAAGGAAAACCGGTTCTTTATTCATTGCAAAATCAAAGTAAAACAAATGTCGATGCCGCCTTCCCGATCTTGCACGGCACCATGGGTGAAGACGGAACTATTCAAGGTCTTTTCAAAATGGTGCAGCTGGCTTTTGTCGGTTGTGGCGTTTGGTCCTCTGCTGCGGGCATGGACAAAGAAATCATGAAAAGACTTTTCACCGAAGCACAGATTCCCAATGCACGTTACATGTTACTGACGCCGTATAAAAACACATCTTACCAAGACGTCGTCAACAAGCTGGGCTCTCCGTTTTTCATTAAGCCGGCAAACGCGGGCTCTTCGGTGGGCGTTCATAAAATTAAAACAGTGGAAGACTTTGAAAAGGGCTTAAAAGACTCTTTCCAATTCGATACCAAAGTTTTAGCCGAAGAATTTATTGAAGGTCGCGAAATTGAATGTTCGGTGATGGGTCACAATCGCGAACCGCAAGCGTCTCTTCCTGGTGAAATTATTCCGCAGCATGAGTTTTATTCTTATGAAGCCAAGTACATCGATGATAATGGCGCTTTGTTAAAAATTCCGGCAGAGATGACATCAGAAGCGCTTCAAAAATTGCAAACTTTAGCTAAGAAAACCTATCAGGTGATGGGCTGTGACGGCCTTACTCGCGTGGACTTTTTCTTACGTAAAAACGGAGATTTTTACGTTAACGAAATCAACACCATCCCGGGATTTACGAAGATTTCAATGTATCCTAAGATGTGGGAAGCCTCAGGTTTGGGTTATCGCGATCTGATTACGAAACTCATTCACTTAGGTCTAGAGAAGCACAGCGAAGAGCAGAAACTAAAAACCAGCTACCTGGATTAAACCTTTGCAATAGACGTTTAGATTCGGTTAAGAACGGCCATTTTTGAAAATCACCTTCCGATAAGAAGATATGACTTTAAAATGGCTGACCGGTTCTAATCATACGGCAAAAAATCTATTAGAAAAAAAATCCATTTTGATCGTCGACGATGTCGAAGACAACCGCCTGCTTTTGCAACATATCCTTTCTAAAAGAGGCGCTAAACTAACCCTGGCTAAAAACGGTGAAGAGGGTGTGAGAAAAGCCCTCGCTGAAAATTACGACGTAATAATAATGGATATTCAAATGCCGATCATGGACGGTTACACCGCGACACGCCAGTTACGTCAAGCGGGATACAAAAACCCAATTATTGCTTTAACGGCTCACTCTATGAAAGATGATCGCGAACGATGTTTGGCGGCAGGATGCACGGACTATCTTACCAAGCCCGTGCATGTAGAAACATTGATGGAAACTATTTTGAATCTTTCCACCGATTTTAAATAGGGAGTCTTTGGCCTTTGTCGTCGTAGACCCCATTATCTACCGTTCCTTCTTTACCATCCACTCCGTCGGCTCCTGGACCTCCGTATCGATCATAAGTTTTATAAAGCTCCGGGTATCGAGTGTTGCTCTGAAGGTAACCCAACCCAACAGGTGCTGGGGGACCTGGGTCACCACCGCGTGGATTTCCCCGTCCTTTATTGCCTCCGCGTCCCCCATATTTATGCGGTACCATGACAAAGTGATCGTAACTTTTGATCGTGAACTTTAAGGATCCTGACGAGCCCCCCGTTTTCCCATCCGCACCGGGATATCCGCGTTTTCCTTTACCACCTAACCAGGTTTTAAGAACTTCGACTTCGCTACACCCTTTGCATTGTATGAGTTTTCCGGGCTCGCCGACTAGCGCAGCATCAGGCTCTGCCCCATCACTTCCGTTTCCACCCTGCTGGCCTCTCATGGTGATTTCTAAAAATCCTTCGCCTTGATCCACGATCATGTAAAAGATCCCCCCACTTCGCCCTTCGATATCCAAAGGCGCCTGTGCTCCTTCAGGAAAAGTTTCGATTTTGCCATTTGAAGACAGCTCTTTTACTTCTAAGCGAAGGTTCTGTCCCAAAGTATAAAGGACTGCGCCTTTTTCTATTTGCAAATAATCTAGCTGAACTGTGTGGTCCTTAGCGAGTGAAGGCTCTCTCTCCATTTTAATAAATTCTTCTTTAGTTAAAAAATCTCCTTCAAAAAAATAAATGTCCTTATCGACCACCAACTCGGCCCTTTGCTGAAGGACGACAGGCTTCACGTTTTCCGGTTCATTTTTAGTTTCTTGATTTGGATCTTTGATTTCCACGCAAGCGCTGAGACTCGCCAGTGCACATAACAGTAATAATGTTTTTTTCATAAATACCCCCTAGGCGTGGAGGGGTTTATCAATTTCTAAACCATAGATAGCGGTCAGGTTTTTACGGTTTTACGTTCGAACTCCGGACTTAAATCTGTGAACGGCTTTTGCATAAGCACTCTTATGCTCAAGGCATGAAGCCGTCATCTTATGGATGTGAGCACTCAAAGGATGAGACAACTGATGGATTACAACAAGGTCAATTATTTCGAGAAAGCGGACTCTACCAAACACCGCGAGTTTATAATTTCCCAAAACAATTGCATACTTTGCGGCACGGTCTTAGAGCTTAAGCATATTGCCGATCGCGGAATTTTAGAAATTAAAGAAGAAGCCTTTTGCCCTCATTGTGAAGTCAAAACACGCACGAAAACCCACGCATTGAACTAAGACCGGCGTCAAATTTTTAACAGGGGTTTTCGTCAGAATTCTGTCGTTTTTACGCCCCTGCCAATTTTTTTACATCTGAATAAAAATCGCCCCGCCAAGACATGTCCGGCAGACCGAAACTAGACTGCTTTTGTCCTAAGATGGTCGGTGTCTTTGCATCAATCCAAGAGTTTGACCACACATAAGAAACTTCCAATTGGCCGGAAACCTTCAATGTTTTTTCCGGCGAACCCCAGACCACGGCGGAATGGGCCAGATAAGAAGTATTGGCCCATTTTACGGCTTCGTGCTGATATTTTACCGGCGTCACCAAAATCAAAGGGCCTGCAACTTCATCTTGTTGAAAAACGCTACATTGCGGAAGATCTTGCATTAGAACCGGACGTATAAAGTTTCCTGCCGCCACGTCACCACCCGCCACAAGCTTTCCATGCTCTTGCACTCCGGTTTGCGCAGTGGATTTTAACTCTTCCACTCGGTCAGCAGAAATAAGCGGCGTCCACATTTCAGAACCTTCGGGATTTTTTAACGGCTGCAAGTTTTGAATATAACTTTTCGCCTTTTCCATAAATGCGGGGGCCAGCGATTCAGGAATGAATAGACGAGACGTGTTCCAACACATCTGTCCCTGGCCCATTAAAAACGGCTTTAAAATCTCTGCCATATGATTTTCATAATCAGCATCCGCCAAAACTATCAAAGCATTCTTAGCGCCTCCGCTGAGCTGAACTTTTTTTAATTGCGCGACACTGGCCTTAGCAATAGATTCAACCGTCGCGGGACGTCCTACTGCAGAAACAGCGCGAATCCCCGGGTGACTGGCAATCAACTCTGCCACTTCGCTTTTTCCTTGCAAGATCTGCACGACTCCCGCCGGCAGACCACAAGCCACGACGGCCTCGCCCACAATCTTAGCCGTGATAGGAGAATGCTCGGAAACCTTGATAATAACAGCATTACCCGCAGCAAGTGCCGGAGCTAAACGTTCCATCACAAGCTTTAAAGAGCAAGACCAAGGAGTAATAATACCAATGACACCCACCGGTGAAGGAATTTCCGTGGTCGAAGAAAAAGAACGCAAATCTTGAGCGATAGCTTGAAGCAAGCCAACAGAAGAAGCCACACTAGCTTCGCGAACAAAAGCCGACGCAAGCCCCTGATGAAGAGCTTCTTGGTAAGAAATTTCCGCCGAATGCTGCGACAAGTGCTGAGCCATTTTATCTAAAAAATCAGCTCTTTCGAGGAAAGAAGAATTCTTAAAAGTAGTCGCCGCCTTCTTAGCTCCCTGCAAAGCCGTAATAAAATCAAAAGCTCCCGAATCAACAACAGAACCCAAGACAGCTCCATCAAAAGGAGAAACCTTAGAAAAAGTTTTTCCCTCAGAACCAGCTACAAATGAACTAGAAATAAAATTAAGAAATTCCATCGAATGGAACCATACCACCTAACTCAAGGCTTTTCAAAAGCCGACTTAGTATAAGTTTTGGTTGCGGTATTGCATCAGATGTCCCGCCAGACTATCCGCCTTCAGAATTTCATCGGCGACACCCAATTCAATGGCCTTTTGTGGGCCGTAAGGAAACTGCGCTTCCTCAGGATGTTGCACCACGCTGGCGCCGCCTTTTTTCTGAACTTCGATCAGGCCTTCCACGCCATCAGAACCGAAGCCCCCCAAAAGAACTGCGTAAACCCCGCGCGAGTAACTTTGCGCCGCTGACTGAAATAGCACGTTGCTAGAAGGCAGCTGAGAAGCGACGGGAGCTCCTTTTTGAACTTGCAACATGGGGCCATGACCGCCGGTCAAAACTTTACCGTGATGTTCTGCCGGAATAAAATAGACGTGACCCATTTTTAAGAACTCGCCGTCTTTGGCAACCACCGGTGTTACCTTAGATCCCACTTTTATCTTGCTGATATAGGCTTGGACAAAGTTTGCGACCGTACTGCAAGACACGACAACAGGTGGCGTATCGGCGGCTAAACCTTTCACAAATTTTTCCAAGGCATCGGCACTGCCGGCATTGCCACCGACAACGATAACTTTTAATTCCGCAGCTCGCTTTAAAGTTGAAGACACCGTGGTTGTTCTAGTTTCAATGATAGCCGGGGCTTCTTTAAGTTTTTTAACGATATTTACGGAAGCCGCGGCTTTGACTTTTTCAACCAGCATTCCGGCAAGATCTTTTAAAACTGCGGGATCAAATTGCGAAGGCTTATGAACGAATTCAATCGCCCCAAGATCTAAAGACTTTAACGCGGCTTCACCCGTGCTAGCCAGTGAAGACACCATCACGACCGGAATTGGGTGATGCTTCATAAGCTTTTCTAAGAACATCACGCCTGACATTTTTGGCATTTCGATATCTAAAGTCATAACGTCGGGTTTTTTAGAAAGAATCAATTCGCGAGCTTGATAAGCATCGGCCGCGGCACCCACGACTTCAAGACCACTTTTAGTAAAGATGCTGGTGAATAAAGTTCTAACCGTGGCAGAGTCATCTACCACCAAGACTTTGACATTTTTTGCGATACTTAAGGGTTTAAATCCGGACACATCCACGGGCTTATCCGCACTGGAAGTGCCAGACTGATTGTGAATCACGTTGAAATTTGCAGTGTTTAATTTAATTGTGCGCGCCGACTCACCGGCCACATTTCTTTCAATGATTGGAATGTTAAATTCGCGCAAAAGCTGTTCTGCCAAATCAATATTTCTTTTTCCGATACCGTCACCTAGGCCTGACACGCTAATGACGTTACCACCACCATAGATTTTTGCCTGCAACCGACTGCGCTGCGCACCCAGGCGCACGCATTCTTCGATTAATTGCGGAATCGCGCAGATTCCGTAACGCGCATTTTCTCTTTCGTCGGGCGCCCCTTCTGGCAAAAGATAGTGATTAAGACCGCCCACTTTTGCGGTGGGATCATGCAACGCCACCGCCACGCAAGAGCCCAACAAAGTTGAAATAACGGTTTCTTCTTTAAAGGCCGCAAGCTTACCGGGGAACAGATAATGTGTGTTCATTAGGCCACCAATTTTTCCAAATCTAAAATCATAATGCTGCGTAACTCATGGATAAAAAACTTAGTAATTAAATGATTCGCCGGAAGGATATTCGTCTCTTGAACCTCTTGCAGATCTGACTCTTTAAGATTCAAAAGATCTTCCGTCCCCGTCACTTGAAGGCAAAAGCGATTCCCTGACTGTTCACACACCAGGTAAAATACGTTTTCTGTCCCCACAGGCTTAAACCCATGATCTTGCAAGTTGATTACCGGCAAAGCATCCCCGCGAAAGGGAACCACTCCCAAAATACCAAATTTCTTCTCTGGCATTCCAAATATTGGTAAATGGGCACTGATCTCGATGACGTTTAATAATGGTACGGCAAACTCTTGCGGGCCGGACTTACAATGAAGAAAAATGACTTCATGAGAATTCTGCGCGACTTCAGAAAATTTGCGCGCTAAATCCATGGAGTCCGTTTTTTCGATCAGTAATGCGGAAGCATATTCTTTTAAGGCCTGTAAGGCTTTAATTAAGTCTGCAGGTTCTGCAAGGTCTTTGGTACGAGCATCAAACTCTTCAAGCCAAGTGGCTAGAAAATGAAACTCATTGGTTTTCGCATCCACACTCCAAGCCAAAGATTGTTCGGCTGATTCATTGCGGATGCGCTTCCAAATCTTCGCGTCCACTAAATCAATAAAGTTTTCTGTGCCGGAAATAACCGAGTTCAGAAAGTAGGATTTCAGCTCGGCCGTAAAATCATCACTGAAAAAGTCGCTCACGCTGCCATCTCCTCAACCGAAATCTGATAAATCATTGCAGCAAACTCTTCGGGCTCTAAAACATAGGTCACTTTTTCGTCCGCTAAAATCGAAATACCTTTAAAACCTTTTTGACCTTGCATAATATCGCCAAAGCCTTTCACCACTAGATCCGTTTGCGCTTCGATACGGTCCACAACCAAACCCACTACGGCATCTTTGACTCTAATAAATAAAGCCGACGACTGACGAATTTGGGTTTCGGGAACATCGGTCTTGTTATTTAAGGCTTCGGCATAAGACATCAGGGGGACAGTCATTCCACTAAATTGCGTGAAACGAAGGTGGTTCACCGTATTTAATTGCAACCCCGAACATGAAGTAATATGAGCCACGGAGGCAAGAGGCACAGCCAAACGATGGCCATTCCAACTGCACAATAAAGCTGTTTCCACCATGATATGTTGAGGCACGGGGATTTCCATACGGAATCCGGCCCCTTCACCGATTTTATTTTCGACACGAATCTTGCCGTTGTAACGTTTCACCATATTGTGGACCACGTCCATCCCGACCCCTCGGCCTGACATGGTTGTGACTTTATCTTTGGTTGAAAATCCGGCTTCAAAAATAAAATTATAAATCTGCTCTTCCGTCAGTTTTAAGGATTCTTCCTGTGTTACTAATGCGGACTTGATGGCTTTTTGTAAGATGCGCTCTTTGTCTAAACCTTTACCATCATCGCCAAAGAATAAATGTATGACGTTATTGCTTTCAGAAATTTCTAGCGTCAATTTACCGATGGATGATTTTCCAGCCAAGGCTCTTTCAAATTGGTCCTCGATCCCGTGATCAATCGAGTTTCGGGCGACGTGCACTAAGGCATCATAGATGTCTTGGCCCAAACCTTTATCGATAAGCATCTCTCCGCCCACAACTTCAAGTTGAACGTTTTTATTGAGCTCCGTCGATGCTTGGCGAACCAAGACATGAAGCCCTTGAAAGCTGTCATCGGCTTTTTCTTTACGAACGGTTTGCACTTGTTGCTGAAACTGGTCGCAAAGCTTATTGAGGTTTTGAGAAAAATCGGTCTGACGTCTTTCAAATAGCTCCGGCTCGACCCGGAAGTTCACCGTCTGATTCATCATTTGAAAGAAGTTTTTTAAAACTAAAAGCTCCCCGGAAATACGCAAGAACTCGTTCATTTGCGCGGCTGAGAGCCACATGCCTTGTTCTTCATTAGGTTCCGAAGATGTGGGCGGTGGGCGAACTAAGCGCTGAGTAGGCACATGGGACGCATCAAAAGTAAAACCGCCATAACGAGTGATAAGCTCAATAGCCTCACTGAGCTCTTCCGGAAAAACCTCACGCTTATCGCGCAAGCTTTCCGCCAAAACCTTTAGAATGCGCGAACTTTTTAAGAAGATATCGACACAGTCCGTAGTCACCGGTAATGAATCACGCTTGATACGATTTAACAACGCTTCAAACTCATGGGCGACAGAGCCTAAAAGTTGCCCACCAGGAACCGCGCCGACACTGCCTTTAAGAGTATGAACTTTTCTAAAAAGAACATTGATAAGCTCTGAGTCCGTAGGATTTGATTCCAGTTTTAAAATCAAAGTATCAAGGTCTTCCAGAACTTCTTTGGACTCTTCATAAAATACACGCGAGACTTCTTCGACCTGTTCAAAGTCGATGAATGCCGAGTCCTCGAATGCATTTTCCAATTCAGATTTTTTTTCAGACATACAAAAATTTATCGGTATTTCAGGGATTTAACTTAGTTACGAATTCAACATCCGGACCTAGATTAAGGAACGTGAGTTTGGGGACGATTCTCAAGAAAACTCGACTTTTGGTAAGTCATTTAGAAAAAGGAAAGAGCGACCTTTCGGTCGCTCTTTGAATATGATTCTTTCGAATCCTAGGCGAAAGTATGTCGGCTAAGAAGCCGCCACCTCCGCCATGGTTATGTCACAGTTTTGAACCATAAGCACCACCTCCTCTCCAGCTCCGATAGAAGCTTTACCTGATATTACTATAGTCACAATATCTTCGCCAGATGGGACGTGGTCTAGTTCCAAAAAATGTTAGAAATCAAAATGAGAATTTAAATTGCCGATAAAGCTTTCACAATTTTTTCCTGGACCTCTTTCATCTCTGTCTCACTTCGGCGTTGGGCGCGCTTAAAATCCAAATCTGGAATGGACCAAGCTGGGATGAGATGGAGGTGATAATGCGGAACTTCAAAGCCGGCAACAATCTGTCCCACACGTGGTGAGCCGGTCGCTTTAAGCACCGCTTTGCCGATTTTTTGAGAAACCTTATGAAGATGCGCATAAGTATCCGCCGGAACTTCGGTCCAATGATTGATTTCTTCTTTGCAGACAACCAAAGTGTGTCCTAAATTCACCGGATCAATACTTAAAAAAGAAATGATTTTATCGTCTTCATAGATTTTATAACTAGGCAATTCGCCGCTGATAATTTTAGTAAAAACTGAGGCCATATTTCATTCTCCTAATGGGATGTATCAATTCATGACGATAGTTGAGTTTTCCATAATTGCCCAACACTTCCTATTAACAATAGACCTAACGAACTAATCTTGACATGGTAGGCTAATTTTATGACGAACATTTTTTTACTAGAAGACGACCCTATTGTAGGAAAAGCAATTCAACTTCAGTTGGAACTAGAGTCCTATAAAGTGGAATGGGCCCAATCCCTCGCCGATGCTCGTCGCAAACTAGCGGCCTCTACGGCTGGCACGGATTTGTTTATCTTGGATGTCAATCTTCCGGACGGGGACGGCTATGAGTTCTGCCAATGGTTGCGCAGCCAAGAACATAAAAATCCGGTGATATTTTTAACGGCTAGGACCGATGAAGAAAGTGTCGTGCGCGGATTTGATGAAGGGGCTAACGATTACATTCGTAAGCCTTTTAGCAATAAAGAAATGATCGCACGTATTAAAAATCAACTTTCTGATAAAAAGGCGACGCTAGATTTAGTGCGCTTTGCTGGACTTACCTTGATTAAAAATCAGCAGATCCTTAAAAATGGCGAAGCCCTTATCAGCTTAAATCGCCGTGAATTTGAAATCCTGACGGTGTTCTTTGAACAGCCTGAAACTATTTTGACTCGCGAACAATTGATGGATCGTTTGGCGTCCGGCGATGAGATTTATGATCGCACCGTCGATTCGCACATCAGTCATATTCGCGCAAAGTTGCAAAAAAATGGTGTGAAAGAAGTCAAGATCAACTCTGTTTACGGACAGGGTTATCGACTTGAGCGGGCGGTATGATCCAAAAATCACTTTTTCGTAAGAACTATGTGATTTTTGCTTCTATCATTCTGTTTTCAGTCTTTTTAGCCATTTCAACTTCTTGGATCTTAACTAGTTTTGAGCGGGACCGGATGTTTCTGGGCCCCGCGAATATGCATCGCATACTTTTAAAAACTTTCGATGAAGATCCCGTTAAGGCACTTCCCAAGTTAAATGCTTTCGCCCAAGAGAATCAGATGCCTGAAAATGATCTGATGGATGCCCAGGGTCTTAGCCTGATTTCTGGGAAAAAGATTTTAGATACTCCCCTCTCTTTGGATCAGCTTAAAAAAATCCAAGAAGATCGCTCCATTCAATTTCATGATCCGACTATGTCTAGCCCACCCGTGGTAATTTCTGAGACCACCAAACCAGGCGTGTTCTTATACAGTATTCTAAAGCCTCCGGGCGGTGGCAAACCTCCGCGCGGCCCGATGGTCACCTTAATTTCGATGGTGGCCTGTATTTTAATTTCCATCGGTCTGGCCTTGTTTTATCAGTTTTCCAAATATCAAGGTCGCTCTGACGAAGCCGTTGAAGTCTTAAATCGTATGCGTGAAGGAAACCTAAGTGCACGCATGCCGCAAAAAAAGAAATTTGATGAGCTGGCACCGCTCGTCGGAGCCTTTAATCAAATGGCCGGTGACCTTGAGCATATGGTTGAACAGCTGCGCAAATCGGACCAAGCTCGTCGCCAGCTTTTACAAGACTTGGCCCACGATCTAAGAACTCCATTAACTTCTTTACGAACCTTTTTAGAGACCTTGCAAACCGCCGGACCCAGACTGCAAGAAAACCAAAGACAAGAAATCATAGATCTTAGTTTTTCCGAGGTGGAATACTTTGGAAAACTTGTTGAAGATCTTTTGTTTTTAGCGCAAATCACTGAACCTCAGTACTCGCTAGGAACGGAAGTTCTGGATTTACGCGAAAAGATCGCTGATCAAGTCTTGGTCTTTAGACAGCGCTATCCTCAGCTTAAGTTTGATTTTAGCAGTGAGGGGCTCTCTTTCGGTCTGCGCGGCTCAGGGCAATTGATCGACCGACTTCTTCGCAATGCCATGGAGAATTCAGCCTCTTTCACGAAACAACGTCTAAAAATAGATTTGCACGAAGAAGGTGAATTTTTAAAAGTGTCCTTGACCGATGATGGCCCGGGATTTAGCGAAAAAGGTCTTACGGAATTCGGCCATAAAAAGGCGACTCGTGTTTTGGTAAAAAGTCAGGACAACCAAAGAATTTCTGTAGGCATCGGCTCTGTTCTTATGAAGGAGATCGCTCAGCTTCATGGCGGTGATATCAAAGCTGAAAATATCTTAAAGGACGGTCGCATTTTAGGTGCCCGTGTCTCATTTTCGATCAAAAAGTCCTAATATCCCAAGATCCACATTGGCTCCATAGTGTCTGGATAGCATGAAATCATCAAAAGGTGGTTTTATGCTTTCGCGAACGCTGTTGATTTTTTCGATACTAGCCAGCTCCAGTGCCTGGGGCCAAATGTGGGGTACCGGCATGTACGGCGGAATGCAAGGCTGCTCATACCCTACTCAAGTGGCACAAGGTGCCGTTAGCGAAGATGATGCGACCCGCGAGGCTCGCGAGCGCATCAAAGAAATTCAAGAACAAATCAAAGACAAAAAATCAGAGAAGAAAAAAGTCGATGCGCAAGTCAAGCGATCGCACAGTGATATCGAAAAAAGTATTTCCGGCGAATATTCCGATTTTATTTTTGAGCATATTGAAAATTCACGTCGTTGTGCCCAATACAAAGGACATCCATCGGCTCAAGCTGGTGATGTCGAAGCTGGCGGAACCGAAGGCGGAAAAGAAATTGCCGAAGCCAATATCCTGAGCGTTCAATCTTTTTCTGCCGAACAATGGAATCGCTTTTGTGATTCTAGCAAGCCGGGTTCTATCAATGCCAGCGTCTGTACCGACCCGCAAGTTCAAGGTCGTTCTGGTGGTATTCGCAATGCACAGACTTGTAAAAAGGGTTTAACCGAATATCGCAAAAACTATGGGTTAGCAGAAAAGATTCAAGGTGAAATCGAAGACCTGCAAGAAGACTTAAAACAAGCAAAGTCTGAACTCTCCGACGCCCGCAAAGACGCTCTCGCTGACAGAAAAGAACAAACCGAAGGTGGTGTGTGCCTTGAATGTATGGCAAAGTCGAATGGCCAAGCGACCGTACAACCACAAACTAATTGGGCTTCTGTTTTAGGCAATGTCGGCGTGGGACTAGCTTCAATTTACGCCGGCTATCAAACCAATAAAATGATCACAGAAAACAACGCCAATCTTGGTTGGCCCACGGATCCTTATGCAGCTCAAGGGTACGGTTATGGTTTAGGCGCTATTGGCACTGGTTTGGGGCAAGCAATGGGTGGCGGCGGTTCTGGAATTTACGGCAGCATGGCTGGCGGTATGGGTTCCGGAGGTTTTGGTTGTGCAGGAATGAATGGTGGCATGTATGGCATGGCGGGACCTTACGGCGGCATGAACGGTTACGGCATGTGGGGAAATCCATATGGCATGTCGATGTACGGCAACAACATGTTAGGCGGAGGCATGTTTAATTCAGGCATGGGACCTTGGGGCCTGAATGGCTACAACAATTATCAACAGCAATACCAACAACAAATGCAGCGCTATCAAGCCATGTCTTCGTTACAACAAGAGATGAGCACTTTGATGTATCGAATGCAGCAGATTCAATATGGTAACAGCGGATATTATGGTGGTTATTTGGGATATTCGAACTCCGCCTATGGCTACAACTCAGGGCTTTCAGTTATTCCCGGAAGCTATTACAGCTCGACGTTGGGAACGGGCTTAAGCACCATTCCCTCAACAACAACATCGACGTCTTATTTGCTAGGAAGATAGAAGGGCTACCAAGCCCCTCTTTGTAACATTCTGCCTGACTGAGCATACGTGTCTTCAGCGAAACGTAAAACACCGTCAGAACTCATTTGCGAAGTTAAGAACACCATATAAACCGGCATCGCCTTTTTCAAACGTGCATCAGTGTCTGTTTTCATGACTTCGCCAGGTTTTGCCATGGTCGCTTGGATTTTCGTGCGATCCCACTCTGTTCCGGCTAACAATGTCTCGGCCAGATCTAAAGGTCTTTCTACACGCACGCAGCCCGAGCTTAATAATCGATCCGGCTCAACAAAAAGTTCGCGCTGGTTGGTATCATGTAGGTAAATAGCAAACCCATTGGTCATCATGAATTTCAATCCACCCAAGGCATTTTTCAAACTGGGTCGTTGTCGGATATATAACAGCTTGTCATCCTCAGGCCGCAAGCTCCACCAATCAATACTAGATGGGATGTACTTACGGGTGAAAGCGGCATTCCAAACCTCGTAATTATTGCGCGCGAAATACTGATCGATCTGATAGGGATCCATTCCGCGAATATCCGCAAGCTTATCCTCGCGGAAGATTGTGGGCGGCACCACCCAGAATGGATTGATAACAACATAAACAATCTTATCAATCATGGTGGGTGATTTACGTTGCGAACGTCCATTGATCGTGCGCATGCTTGTATTCACCCCTTGTTCGGGATCAACCAGATTTAAATAGGACATGGCTAAATTCACAAAGATATGACGGGGTTCGAAATTTTGCGGGAACCAACGCATTTTATCCATATCAATTCGAATTTGGCGCAAACGCTCGACACACCCTGTGTTCAAGTAAGCCAAAGTCTTTCCACCCGGAGAAACCACGCCATCCGGTTTAAAGCGCAAGTTCCACTGCACATCACGAATCGCCGCTTCCGTCGCCTTGTCATAGACATTATCAATTGAAGTGATCGCATAACCAAACTGTCTTAAGCGAGTTTTAATCGCCCCCACCGAAGAATCCTGAACACCGACACGCAAGCTTTTATTCACCCGTGGAAGCACATTCCATTGACCGGCATTACAAAATCCTACCATCCGACGATAGGCTTCTTTCAGACCCAGGTACGGTGGATTGCGGGGCGCAAAGTTTTCTAATAATCCTTGCGCCGATCTGCCTTGCGCCATCATCACGACCCGCAATTGGTCCGCGGTAAGAAATGATTTTGCAGAGATACGTACATCTTCACCCATCGTTGATGGGTCCACCAATCCGGCATTCATTTGAGTTAAAAGGCGCAGGTAATTCAGCTTGGTGCGCTCTCGAAGTTCGCGTCCGTTAGGATCACGTTGAAATGTGGATTCCATCGCATCCGTCCAGTAGCTTTTGACGTTGATGCCATGTTCAGCGGCATAATAAAAAGTATTCCGCATATCGGGCACGCTCAGCTCTTCAAGAACCGCTAGATACTCCGCTTGCTTAGACTGTGCTTGAGCATTCAGAAAAAAAATTTGAGACGCCAAAATAAAAAAAATGAGTCCTACACGGCCCATGTCCCCTCCGTTCTAAAGATGTCAGAACGAGATTAGAAGACAGAGCTCACAAACTCCAAAAAAAAAGCGATCCCCTGTGGAATCGCATTTCATCATTTCAGTTTTGTTATCCAGTTAAATGGGTCGGCCTTTGTGCCGCGCTGGATAGATGTAATTTCTGTAAATATTTGAGTGCTAAGTGGGCCGGTTTCACCCTTATTGATGTCCCAGTCTTTACCTTGGTAGTGAATCACTCCGATAGGCGACACTACGGCGGCAGTCCCCGTGCCGAAAGCTTCTTTAAGCTCCCCGCTTTTGATTTTTTCAATCACTTCCGTGATGGTGATTTTTCTTTCAACAATCGGCAGATTTTTAGATTTTAGATACTGAATCACCGATCCACGCGTTCCACCGGCTAAGATGCTTCCATTAAGCGCGGGCGTGACGATTTCTTTATCCATCACAAAGAACACATTCATGGTGCCGACTTCTTCGATTCCTTGATGTTCAACGTCCAACCATAAAACCTGCGCGTAACCTTTTTGGCGGGCCGCCAACGCTGCCTTTAAGCTTGAAGCATAATTGGCACCGGCCTTCACCGCCCCCAATCCACCAGGAGCCGCGCGCAGGTAAGTTTCCTCTGCCCAAATGCGAACGGGCTTAGCGCCTTCGGCATAATAAGAACCCACGGGAGATAAAATAATAAAGAAAATGGTTTCATGCGAAGGACGCACGCCCAAGAAACCCTCAGAACCAATCAATGTCGGGCGGATGTAAAGAGATGTGTTGGGACCGTTCGGAATCCAACGCTCATCGGCCTCAACAAGTTTTTTCAGACCTTCCATGAAAAGCTCTTTTGGCGGAGCTTCCAGGCAAAGACGAGCCGCCCCTTCACAAAGACGGTCATAGTTAAATTCAGGACGGAAAAATACGATTTCTCCGCTATCTTGGCGGAACGCCTTCATACCTTCAAAAAGAGCTTGTCCATAATGAAATACGGAAGCAGCGGGATCCAAAGCCAACGGACTGTAGGGTAAGATCTCGGCGTCATACCATCCCTGACCTTCGCGATATTTAGCCACGAACATATGGTCCGTGAAATACTGCCCAAATCCCAGCTTGTCAGACGGAGGTAAATTTTTCGGATTTTTCGTCAGGGTTGTATTGATTTTCGTCATAGAAAACAACTAACGAACATCGGCGCCAGGGTCAAACATCGAGTAAAAAATGAAAATTTTGACCGCTCGCAAGACAGAGTAAAAATACTAAAAAAAAGCCCCCTCGAAAAAAACGAAGAGGCTTCTAAATTTAGCTCTAATTGCTAACAATTAGCGTTGAGAGGCCGGGACCCACTTCAATCCCTCTTTTCCAGCCCATTTACCGCGCGGGCGGTAAATACGGTTGTTCGCATACTGTTCAAACGCATGCGCACACCATCCCGAAATACGAGACGCCGCAAAGATGGGCGTGAATAAATCAGTCGGAATACCCATAGAGAAATAAACCGTCGCTGAATAGAAATCCACATTCGGCATCAAACCTTTTTCTTTGTACATAGTATCATCGATCAACGTCGACATTTCGTACATGTGGTGCATACCTGCGTCTTTAGTTAATTTATCAGACATGCCACGCAAGATGCGTGCACGAGGGTCGCCGTTTTTGTAAACGCGGTGACCGATACCCATGACTTTTTCTTTCGCATTCAAAGCGTCTTTAACGAATTGTTGGGCTTTGTCCATGTTGCCGATCTTCTGCAACATCAAGATCACTTGCTCATTCGCACCACCGTGCAAAGGTCCTTTTAAGGCGCCAATCGCCGAAACGATCGCTGAATGAAGATCCGACAATGAAGACGCAGTTACGCGCGTTGCAAAAGCAGAACAGTTCAATTCATGATCCGCGTGCAAGATCAAACATGTATCCATAACTTTGACGTGCTCAGCCTTAGGCTCAACCCCGCCACCTAACATGTACATCATGTTCCAAGCGATGGATTTATCCGTTTTTGGAGTGACAGGCTCTTTGCCTTTGCGAATGGCATCAAATGCACACAGCAAAGTAGTCATTTTCGCCGTCAAACGAACTGACTTGCGAAGGTTTGCTTCAGCCGACATGTCATTCGCATCTTTATCCCAGTGAGCCATCAAAGAGACCGCCGTGCGCAACCAACCCATCGGGTGAACGTCCGTCGGAATACCTTTTAGAACCTTGATAAAATCGGGGCTTAACGCCATTTCGTTGTGAAGCTCTTTAGAGAACTTTTCTAATTCCGCTGCTGTGGGCAGCTTGTCGTTCCAAAGAAGATAAGTGACTTCTTCAAACGTTGAGTTGGCCGCTAAATCATCAATCGTGTAACCACGGAAATTTAAGTGATCTCCCACGATAAAAGAAACTTTCGTAGTACAAGCGACTACACCTTCAAGACCCTTATCCAAAGCGCCTTCATAAATATTGATTTCAGCCATTGTCGTATCCTTTCTGACGGTAAAATAACATTTTAGTATTAACCAAATTCATTCCCGGAAGTCACGCGAATCATGTCTTTGCAAGCTTGATGACTCGGTCTTTAACTTCCGTGACTATCAAGGTCTGATCTCTGACAGGATCTGTCTTTCCGGTGTATTTCTCATTCGAAAACAAAATCTCATTTCGCAGTTCGTGAACACCCTGCTTCGGAGCCCTCAAGATAGACTCGGATAATCCATGTCCACCCCAGTTGACACCTAGAGAGTTCTGCGACATTTTTAAACCTTCCGTCGCAATCACAATACGATCGCGCGGATTTAACTGGATAGTTTTACTTTGAGGCTCCGTGTTAAAATCCTTCGAAATACTCGGACCCGTAGGCAAAAGCTCGACCAAACCCTCTTGCCCATAGACTTGTAAAAAGCCATCAATGTTTCCGATGGAGCAATACTGTATCTCGTAACTGCGTCGATCGACGACTCCATAAAACAAACTGGCGCGATCCTCATTTTGGATATTTGGTACGACCTCTTTAGCTAAAAGTGCCACCACTTTGTGAGCCTCTAGGCCCCGGCGTGCTTCAATTTGTGAGGAAATTTTGATGATGATCGACAACAACAAAGACGATAAAGAATATCCCGTCGCACTTGAAATCAAAATTCCAAATTTCAATTTATCTTCGTGCTCAAAAATATCAAAGTAATCTCCGCCAGAGCGTGATCCCGGTAAAAACTTGGTACTAAAATCAAACCCCTGAACATTGGGAAGTTCAGTCGGAGACAAAAGTTTTTGCAGATTTTGCGCCAGCTTTAATTCGTTACTCACCTGCGTGATCAGCTTTTCTAAAGCGGTGTTGGCCTTTGTTAACTCCAAACGATAGCGATGAAGTTCAGCGTCTTTAACCGCCAACTCATGTTCAAGTTCAGAAATTCGTTCTTTGTATTCGCTCTCGTCTGCCATGGAGCTTTATTTTAGTGACAGCCCGCAAGGCTGTCACTCTCTGAAGACACGCTGGCCTTACGGCGAGTCGAGGTCTTACAGATGCAAATTCGACAGCTGATGTTCTTCGTCTTTAATTCGCGCTTGGATGTGCGCTGGCAACTGGCCTTCTTTTAAAGAGTGCATTCCCGCTAAGTGGTAACGGATTTCACTGAGGCGCTTGTGCACTTTGTCTTTTGCCCAATCTCTCGGTCCTTCGGCTAAAAGGCCGCGATAAATCCACGCTGCCGTTATGTACTTCGCATCCTGCATCTCGTCGTTTTGCTTATTACCAGCGAAGTGTCCCCAAATCATTCCGGCAAACCACTGAACCGCTAACATCACGCCAAAAAGAACTAACAGCGAAAACGTCTTTTCTTGGACGGCGCTCACGTCAGATGAAAATCCAACGTTTAAAAATACGCGCGTTTCGCCCGCGATCCAAAAACCAATGACAGAACTAATAAAGGCCAAGATAGCATATTGCCGACCCAGCCTTTGACAATCCAGACTTAAGCTGCGTGTGCGATACCAAAAAATCATCGCCATTGCCAAACGTTCCCCCAAAAGAACTCCCAAGGCGCCATTAAATGAAAGCATCCCACTGGTAAGCAGGCTTAACGCCAAAGCCAAGCTCCAAAACTCTGTCTGTACTAATAAACTCACCACAAAGCTTAGTGCCACTAAAACTAAGACCGCACTAAAGCGGCCATCCGCCAAAAAAAATACCAGGTCATTTTGAGTAAGGTAAGTCTGAATAATGCTAGAGCTTTTTAAAACACTTTCACCAGCAATGAGGAAAACCCCCACACTGAAAAGAACTTTTAAAGCATCATCCAGATAGTTGGGCTTACCAAAACGCAACAGCGCCACCACGCAGAGACCCAAGATAAAAAATCCGCTAAAATTAAGATAAAGCAGACCTAAAAGAAATACCGGGATGAGCGCAAAAGGACTTAGGCACATCATTAAAACGGCAGGACGCGCGTCTAAGATACGTAAATTTAACATCGCCATCGAAGTATATAAAGATCTTAACGGCGAAGCTTCAGTCGCAGTGACGGCCGCACTTTGTAAAAACAGCGTCGCCATGGACGAAGAAAAACCTTTTTCTAAAATCGATCTTTGAATACCAGAAAAGGCACGCGCAAAGTTTTGCTGAAAAGAATTTAAACCCCACAACATCAAAACAAAGCTACCCAACCACATAAGTATCATAGCGAACCACCTTTCCTTCGTAAGCGTGACGGACTCCCGGCATTAATTCGGGAGCAAGCAAAGGCCTTTTCACAACCACGCGCTGAACGGGCCACGTTAAGGCCTCTTTTAAAACTTCCGCGGCATCATCATCGTGACCAACTAGATCGCGGAAGACCACCATCTCTTGCTTCGGAAGTGCAGACTTCTTTTTATGCGGATACATCGGATCAAAGTATATCGCATCCACCACGATCTTATTCTTGTTATCTTTTAAAAACTTAAGCGCGTCTGAAAAATACAGCCGATAGTTTTGCAGCTCAGGCTTTTGAGTTTTTGCAAAAGCTTCTTTTAAGAGTAAATACAACAGGGGCGAACGCTCAACGCCGATGACGGAAAATCCCAGCTGAGTCAGGAAAACACTGTCAATTCCCATACCGACGGAAAGATCTAAAATATTTTTAGAGCCTTTGGCGACGCCCAACGCTTTGGATATCAATTCGTTCTTACCGCGATGACCTTTGCGCTGATAATCCAGATGGTTTTCATCAAAATCAATTTCAAGTTTTCTGTTTTCCGCGTCTTTAACAAAAAGCCTGTCACCTTCGACATACAATTTAAAAAAATAATCGTCAGGATGGGTGGGATTTAACGGCGCTTTTAAAAAATCCGCATGGCCTTGCGCCACAGTCTGACTGTCCGGAGTACTTAAAACACAAATACTTCGAGAATTTACATCAGTGACCAAAGACACTGAAGAATCCATAAGCCCATGGCTAACAAAAATAAATAAACACCTGAACGATAAGCGATCTTCATCTCACTGCCCACGGGGCTGGCAAGACTTTTAAGACGTTTTACAAAAGGCACTGCGGCCAACAATAAAATGGCAGAAACGACGGCTCCCGCGCCAGCGTCGGCGTACTCCCAAGAATAAGTGAAATTAAAAACGACCAGCAGTCCCCACCACAGCGCCAACAAGCGACGGGCCTTATCAAAGCCCAACCAGTTCACCGTGTTTGAAAAACCGGCTTGCAAGCTTGGCAGGATGTTACGGAAATTTCGTAGGTGAACCAAAAATAAAACGGCCCAGCCCCACAAAGCACCCATCAGCAAGACTTGGACATCAAATCCGCCCCCCATGGCCATCTGTGCGCCTAAAGTGAGCAATGGTCCTAGCAAAAGGAAAATCGCTAGCTCCCCGCCGATTTGGTATTTGAACGAATTCTGCTTTTGAAACTGCGCCCACAAACCCACGGCCAAAGCAAACGCCACCACCATCAGAATTTCTGGGTATGCTACAATCAAAGGAATCGCACAGAGCAGTGCTAAGAACAAAAATACATTAGAAAATGATTTTACTTGGGTCGCGGTCAACCAGCCATTTTGAATGGCGCGGCTGCCACTTTCACCCAACACACGATCTAGACCCTTCATGTGATCTAAATAGTCATTGCGCAGATTCGCCGAAGCAAATGCTAACTTTAAACCTACAACCACTAACAATGCGGCCCATGGGTCAAAGATATTTCCTTCGGTCATATTTTTGATCAATACCAAAAACAGTGGCATCAAAACCAAAAAATAACTGCGGATCTTTAAAGCTTGAAAGAAAACTTTGAACCCGGAGGGACGAGCAATTTGATCCACATCAACAACTCGAAAGGTCACCGTCTCTGATGCGGAGTTGACATTTAAAGTCTGCACCGGCAAAGCTCGCTTTTTTGGATCAAAGGTGCCCAGCAAATAAGATTCAAATTCCGGTGAATTTTTAGAAAGTGTCACCAGGGAACTCACGAAGAGGGCTTCCTTCTCCAGTACAAGATCTCGGTCAGTGGTCGAAGCTGATCAATCAGTTTCTCTTCACCGGGCTTTAAGAAAGTTTTAAGACGCTCCAAGTGATGGTTGTACATTTGGATCAAGCCTTTGTTCATTTCATCGAATTCCAAAAGTCTTTGATCAAACTGCGCTTTGCCACCGATGCTTGCGTAATACTCTTCTAAAGTTTTACTTTTTACGATGCCATCGATTTCTTGGCGAGATTTGCCTTTCGTCACGTAAGCACCGAAAGAATTCAAGTACCCGGACTTTAAATCTCCCAAGATGGCTTTACCCTCATCATTGCGGATGTCGTAATCTAGCAAATCATCACTGCGCTGGAACAGCTGTCCTAACAGTGTTCCCATTTCTTCTAACGTGCGATGAAGTTCTTCGTCATAACGTTCTTGCGCGATAAATGGCGCGCGAATACACCACTTAAACAAGCTCGCAGTTTTTAAGTTATGAATACGATCCAGCTGTTCAAGTGTGACAAAGAAATCACCCACGACAGAATCTTGCAGCCATTCGCCTTCAAGCAGATCGGAAATCACTTCGGCCGTGTATTGCACCAGCTTGATATTACCGTGACCAGAAAGATTCACCATCACGCGTGCAAGCAAATAGTCGCCCGCAAGAACCGCGTATTCAGGTGTGTACTTCATCCATGCCGTGGTTTTGCCGCGACGAAGATGGGAGCGGTCGATAAGATCATCATGAAGCAAAGAGGCGTTGTGAATAAACTCGATGGTTTGCGCTAACAACAGTTCGGCCTTTGGATCCAAAGACAGATTAGTGGCCATCATTTTGATTAATTTTGCGCGAAAACCTTTTCCGCCAGAAAATAAATCATCATAAAGCTTATTCAGCTTTGGCAGATATGCGGGAAAATCTTTTGGATCATAGACTTTAAGATCAATGACACTGCGCTGCAATTTTAACTCCTGGAGGGCCTAATAAGCCGTTAAATTCTCTATATATCTGCTTGAAGTCAAGGGCTGACCGGGCTTAAAGTTCCAGACTCTATGAATAAAACTTTCCGCACCCAAAAGACACTAACATTTAGAGAAGCCGACCCCGCCGGAATCATGTTTTTCGGGAATATCTTTGCCTTTGCCCATGACGCTTTCGAGGAGTTCATTGTTGCCGCTGGTTACACCTACAAAGAATGGTTTGGCCAAAGAGACGTCATCATCCCGATTCGTCATACGGAGGGGGATTTTAAGGCTCCTTTTCGTCCAGGGGAAACCTATGACGTCACCGTGCGCGTGGCAAGTTTTGGTGAGACTTCCTTTAAAATGAGCTATGTCTTTTCCCAAAGCGACAAAGTGCATGCGACTGTAACAATGGTACATTCGGTTTTAGACGGAAAAACCATGCAAAAAAATCCACTGCCGTCAGTTATGAAGTCGCGCTTAGAACCGTATCTGCAGAGAGAATAAATTCCTTAGCGCTTGTCCTTAACGACTTTCCCAAATACGGCTTTGAATTTTCCATTTTCAAAAGTCAGGCGCATCAATCCTGAATAAGAGACGTATCCATCACCCTTGATAACTTCACCGGTGATCGTCACTTTCCACATAGCATGGCCCGACTTTGGGTCTCTGGCGGTTTGAAAGTATGTGTTGTTTGCCCCATATTGTTCGTAATCCTTAATCTGCGCCTTGGTCATCTGCGCATACATTGCTGGCTTGATGATGTCGTTTTCACAGTTTTCATTGCAAAAACCTATTACTTCTTTTTGACCAATGGCATTTTCCTTCAAAGCAAAGATGGTTTCCATGCCACCCCACCATTTCGCATAGCCACTTGTAATACCAATCCCTGTATTCTCTTCATATTTTAAATCAATTCGATTGTGATTGGTGTTAATCAAATTTGAAAATTCAGCGATAGCTCCTTGGAGGGGATCTTCACCCCCACCTCTAACAACAGCTAAAATCTGCATCGTTTTCAAATCGACCAGATAATTTTCAACATTAGCTTCATTTTGAAAAAAGAAATCCCATTGTTCGTCGTGACTTTTTTCATCCATCGCTTCGAAATCGACGATCTGCCCCTTCACTCCCCAGGCCAATGCCAGGCGGTCGGTCCCTGAATCTGAAAGAATGCGAAAGCGGCGTCCTTGATTCAAAGACTTGCGGATTTCTTTTTGGATTAGCGGTATAAAACTTGCGGAAATCGCATAATCACGGCCTTCTTCGACACCCACCAAGCGCAATACTTCATGCAACAAAAGAGGTGTGTAGTAATAAAGGGGTTCAAAACTATTTTGACAGATTTTGCGATCTAAAATGATCAAATTATTCGGCGGAACATTGATCATTTCTACGGGACGGCCCACGTTCAAGCCACTTCCAAACCGCAGCTGAACACTTTCTATTTTTCGCATAAGGTTGTGATTTTGAACTCCGTAGTTGGCCAAATCAATTCGACCGTTGGCGACGAGTCTTGCTAAAAATGAAAAGCTGTAAGCAATTTTTTGCTCACAGCTATCGCCTCCACCAGTAACACCGGGACCCAAGGCGTTCAGAAACTCTTCACTGTTAAAATCTTTTTTTAGACCTTCCAAAACTTTCTTTTGTAGGATTTCGGAGTTAAGCAGCGATTCTTTTCCGCCCGAATACCGAGAAGACTCTTGATTCAATTCTTTAATGAATTTCTTGGTGGACTGATCCTGGAGCGAATTTCCGCCACCTAAAGAGCGCACTTCGTCACCCAGACCTGTCTCAAACTGAAACACGATCAACATCATGAGCGATAAAATCAATTTGAGTTTCATAAGCTACCTCGTACACATTATTTAAGCAAAGGCGAGACCAGCCCGCCTTTATTCATTTAGTTTTTATTTTTAACAACTTTTCCAAATACGGCTTTGAATTTTCCGCCCTCGAAAGTCAAAGTCATCAAGCCCGAGTACGAAGTGCCTTTGTCTGATTTTGGAGTTTCAGACGTGATAGTTACTTTCCAGAAAATGCGACCCGTCTTTTTATCGGTGGTAACTTCATAAAAGGAATTCTGGGCATCATAACTTTCAAAGTCTTTGATTTGCTCTTTGGTCATCTGAGCTTTCATGGCGGGCATGATAATAGTGTTTTCACAGTCCTGGTTACACGAACCGATGACCTCGTTTTGTCCATAAGCATTTTCTTTTAAGGCAAAAATAGTTTCTAGTCCGCCAAACCATTTCGCGTAACCCGCCGTCACACCAATTTTCGAGTTCTCGTCATACACCAATCGCAGGTCGTTGTGGTTGGTGTTGATCATTTCCGAAAATTCCGCAATTGTTCCTTGTAAAGAGTCTTCAGAGCCTTCTCTAACCACAGCTAAAATCTGCATTGTTTTAAGATCGACCAAATAATTTTCCGCATTTTTTTCGTTCTTAAAAAAGAAATCCCATTGTTCATCGTGGCTTTTTTTATCCATTTTTTCAAAATCAATGGCTTGCCCTTTTAATCCCCACGCCAAAGCCAGACCGCCTTTCGTGTGACCAGTGAGAACTCTAAATTCGCGAGCGGCCGCAAAAGTTTGTGACGCCATCAAAGAAATTACCAGACCCAAAATTAATTTTTTCATTTTATACCTCATTCGTTTTATTGTTTTTTGAACTTCATCTATGGATGGAGTTTTACTATTCTTTTGATTCAGAGCGTTAGTTATTTGTTATTAAATATTACGTGTTATGGTAATATTTAATTACCATATGTCGCAAATATACGAATTTACTAAATATTCAGATTACCTAGAAAGCTTGGTCACCGGCGAGACAAAGCGTTTTTCGATCTCTCAGCTGGCGCAGTTCGCAGGTGTACAACGGCCTTATCTTTCTAATGTTCTGGCCGGCAGATCGCAGCTTAATACCGAGCAGGCTTTTCGCTTGGGGGAACACTTGGGTTTCGATTCAGATGCTCAGACTTATTTTACGTTATTGGTGGAATATGAACGAGCTTCGCATGAAAAATTCAAATCCCACACTCTAACAAAAATTAAGGCTCTGCAAAGTATTGCCCTGAAGCTAGAAAAAAAATTACAGCGAGAAATCTCTGCCGTCGATTCGACAATGACTGCAGAATACTTTTCTTCTTGGGAGCTAAGTGCTTTGCACATTCTTAGCAGTATTCCCCTGATGCAAAAGCCAGATCAGATGGCTCTAGCTCTAAGATTACCTATTTCTTATGTTATGACTTCTCTGGATCGTCTCGTCGCCTGGGGGTTGGTAAAACAGAACAAGAACCGCTATGAATGGGCTTCTGGGAATATTCACGTTCCGGCAACTTCCCCCACGCTTTCTATGCACCATCGCAATTGGAGAGAAAAATCCGTCGAAGACGCTCGCCTCCGTCCCGGGGACACCATCCACTTCACAAGCGTGTATTCCATGAGCGAGTCTGATTATGAAAAATTCCGTCTGAGGATCCTGGATTTTTTGAAGGATTACAATCAAATGGCCGGGGGCTCTAAAGAGGAAAAGCTTGTTTCTTTCAATTTAGACTTTTTTGATGTCACTTGAATCTTGGACCTCAAGCTGCTAGGGTGCCTCCATGGAAGATTTTAAATTCACAGGTAAAGAATGGTGGCGTGAAGGCGTGCGTTTTGAATGCACGGGTTCGGGCAAATGTTGCACTTCACATGGCGAATTCGGATTTGTGTATTTGAATTTAGAAGACCGCCAGCGTTTTGCTAAATATTTTAATTTAAGCACGTCCGCTTTTACGCGCAAATATTGCGAAAAAACCGGCGGCATCTGGCATTTAAAAGAAGACCCAAAAAATCCGGACTGCATGTTTTTGAAAAACGGCAATCGCTGCGGAACTTACGAAGCTCGTCCCACGCAATGTCGTACTTGGCCATTTTGGCCTGAAGTGATGAATGCAAAATCATGGGCCAAAGACGTGAAAGCGTTCTGCCCCGGTGTGGGTCGCGGAGAAATCATCCCGGCAGAGCGCATTGAAAAACAATTGCGCGAACAAATCGAATCAGAAAAAGGCTGGGGCAAGTAAGCAGGTGCCAGGTCCCTGTTTACGGAAGCGTCGGCTCCCAAAAAACGAAAAGAACCTGGCCCTGAATCAAACTTAAAATATATCTATTTTAAAAAGGCCTTGAAGTTAATATTGATGGCGTTAGCAATACCGCCACTTTCATCAGCCCCCGTTCCCGCCTCAATGGACCCACGAAGAGATTCATTTAATTCTTTAAACGTAACTCCATCCAGACTGAACTGGATTTTATCCTTTTGAGCCTTTAACCAGAAATCTCTTTTAACTGCGACATAGCTTACGGACGGACGTGACGTCTCTAAAAGATCTCCGGACGCATTCACACGGACCGGAAGCTCATCACCTTTTTGAAACTCTATGATCACATCACCTAAACTGCCTAAATCACTCCACTGCGTATTTTGCAATTGTATGGCACGGATTGTTTTAGCTTCTGACACACCGACCAGCGCCCAAAGACATACACCCATAATAACTGCTTTTTTCATATCTACTCCTTTTTCTACTACGTATGTAGTATTTTGTGTTAAATAAAAACTATTTCTTAAGAGTCAAAACTTCAAAACCCGCTTTTTTCATAAGTTCCAAAAACCAGTCGGGATTTTTTATCTCGCGATTTGTCTGGTTGCCTCCGAGTGTGGCCAACATAACAGTCATGATAACCCCGATAACAATGACCAGTCGCACTGCTTTTACGTTCCACCCGAATCTGGATTCCTTTTCCGGATTTTCACCTAACAGCCTTTGCACTCTAGTTTTCAATAAGGACTTCTCCCTAAAGAAAGCAGAATACAAAATAAATTTAGATGGAGTCTCTGGAATTTCTTTTAACTTCACTAAAGCTGACGCTAAGTGTGCCGGTTGAGCTCCCCTTTTTACCGCCCACTCATCCGCAACGATCTCTCGCAAGCGATCCACCTTGCGACTGAGCCAGCGATATCCGGGAACGAACCAGAATAAATCCCCCAGCACTTGCACCGCAATGGTCATCGGTAAATCAAAGTGATGAATATGCGCGAGTTCATGAGCCATCACCGCCTCCAACTCTGAAGAATTTAACTTTTCCAAGGCCTTTTGCGGAATACATATATAAGGCCGCAAAATTCCCCCTGTAAAAGGAGTTCCGGTGAACTTGGAAGAACTATAAATATCAACCCTCCGCCATCCCAAGCGGATTCTTTTAATATCGCTGGCACTCACTCGATCTCGACGGCGTTCTTTTTCAAACTTAAATGCCAGAAATATTCTGCGAACCATAAGTAGGATCGAAATACTCAAAATAGCGAACACAACACCATTTAAAGCATCGGCTCCGAAAGTGCGATTTAACCAAATCGTCAAGTAGTCCCCGACGCTGGCGGCGTATCTTTGCCCATCTAATCCTTTGACGGAAAAAATAAGACTTAGACTTGGACCAAAAGATCCCACACCGAAACCCACCTCTAAAAGCTGATGAAACTTAGGCAAAGAAAAAGGATCTATGCCATGCAAAAGAACCGAGTTTCGCGGCAACCCTGCAAAAAGATCAAAAACGATCTTCACAAAAGGCAAAGAAAATAAAAACAACTTCCAACCACCGGTCTTAACCCTGAAAAGCCAAACCGCAAAACCCACAATCACTAGCCCACAAGCCAGAGAAAATGCAGAATTCACTAAAAGATTAAAAAACAGTGGCGCCATCGTCTAAGACCTTTTTAGCTTTGCTTCCACAGCTTTTTTTAATGCCTCTAACTCCTCACGGCTTAATCCGTCATCAGACTCAAGCAGTCCCAAAATAGGCTTTAATTTCTCTGAACCAAAAAGAGATGTCTTTACCTTCTCAAAAATAGTAAGAGGTGCGTGGGCTTTCTTTTTTGCCACCGAATAAAGAAACTGTCGGCCTTCTTTACGACGAACGACAAGATTTTTATTAAATAGACGAACAAGCACCGTCATCACGGTGGTGTAAGCTAGATCATGGCCATTGTTTTTTAATTCGGTCTGTATATTGGAGACACCAAGATCAGAAGCTGAGTTTAATATTCCCAGCACTTCCATTTCTAAAGGTCCGACTTCTAAAAGTTTATTTCCCATGCAGAAGAAATTACTACGCTCGTAGTAATTGTCAACTACGTTTGTAGTAATTAAGCCTCGTAATTTTTTTCAATCATCACAAGTTAACGAATGTATTGAGTTTTTAATTATTACGCGACCACCCTAAACGTCTTTTCGCACAATGCACGAAAAGATATGCCAGTGTTTATCGGGAGCGTCAAAGGTGGGGCCTTCGAATTCTTCTTCTTTAAAGATTTCTATTTTTAGATCTTTTAACAAATGATCTACTTGCGTGCGCGAATGAAAACTCATCGTACTTGCCGGACGAGGAAGCTTGGCCCAGTCATCGTTGATGCCGAAAAGCTCAAAAGAAACAATTCCGTTGGGCCTTAAAGAAGCTACCATCATCTGCCAGAAATTCAAAAAACTCTGAGGTCTACAAAATGGTAGAGCGTAACTGGCATTAATAAGATTGAAAGTGTTCGTAGAAAGCTGCAACGATTCAAAATTTGTATTTAAGACAGTGAGCTTATTATTTTTGGGAGCTTCAGCTTGAAGGGTCTTTAACGACCCAAGATCACTATCAACCGCAGTCACCGCCCAGCCACGTTTTAACAACTCTTTCGTGTCACGTCCACTACCACAACCCAGGTCTAAAGCCATACCGGATTCTTTGCAGTAATTGTCCAAAGTGGTTAACAAGCGAGGACGTGCTGGATATTCCCCCGTGTTGTAGGCGGCCCAAGTAGAGTCACTCATCGCTATTTGATTTTATCGCGAAGCAGGTTCAATAATTCTTTGCGGTCTTCTTCCGGGTGCACCGTCAATGTGATAGTTTCGCCACCTGTCGACGCAAAGGTCACCGCTTGAGTTTCATCGATGCAGACATCTAAACAGCTAGAGGTAACAATGCGGATTTTTTTAAGGTCGCCGGTTTCTTTAAAAGCCTTCTTAAGATAGGTCTTAAGATTTTCTCCGGCATTGCCTTCTTCTTTAAGGCTCTTCGAGCTGATGGACTTTGCGCATTTCGTGCAAACCATCACGATACCTTCAGACCACGGGTTTTCTTCACGTTGGATGCTCATAGTTTTCTCCTCAACTCGGACCACAAAATTTTCCCCAGATCGCTGCGGGGAATCTTATCAACGTAATAAATCTTACGCGGTTTTTCAAATGGAAGCACGTCCATTGCAAACTGGTTTATTAACTTTTCCGTCTGCTCTGGACTTAGATGGCTGACCATGTGAACCTCCGTGCCCAGCCTGTCAGAAGGCACGTCAATCAACGTGACTTTTAAAGGCCAACTCGCATCCATCTTTAAGGCCACTTGATCTAAAATCGAACGCAGACGAGCCATGTTTGTGGCTTCACCACCAATTTTTATATAATCCTTTTTACGCCCCTGAACGGTGATGACCCCACCGTGAACTTCGCCTTGATCTTCGGTCGTAAACCAGCCGTCTATTTTCGGGTCCCAAGTGAAGCGCCCCTCTGAAAGATTCTGGGCGTAGCAGGTAAATAAGGACTCAGCTTGAACTTCCAAAAATCCTTCATCATTGGTCCGTGCCTTGGCATGGGATAAAAGCTTCATCGCGGGATATTCCAAAGCTTTTAAAGAATCTAAACTCGCGGTCGCAATTTGCGAGGCCGTTTCGGTCATCCCGTAACTTGGTAGCACGGGCCAGCCTAATTCTCGGGCTTTCATGAATAGATCTTTTTCTAAAATACCCCCGCCGACGACGACGGCTCTTAATGACTGAGGGCAGCGATACCCTGCCAAAACTAAATCATACACTTGAGTTGGAACCAAAGCAGACAGTGTGCAGTGCTCGCTTTTAACGATGTTATAAAAATGCTCAGCATCCCAACGTTGTTCATTGAGAGCCGGGATCACCGCGGACCGACTTAAAAAAGCGCGGGCCTCGATTCCAAATCCACCAACATGAAAGTGCGGCAGAACTTGGGTCCATTTGTCTTGAGCAGTGACCTGCAAGTGCCTGTTAACTGACATTGCGGAGGCCAATAAAGATGTTTTTGAGATGGCCACCAACTTCACGCTGGCCGCGGATTCTGCTGTGGATCCAGATGTGGAAAACCAGACATGTCCTTTTAAGGATCGGTCCTCTTGCGTGCATGAGGCCAGCCTGTAAAGACTTTCAAAATCCGCTTTGGGCAATCGCGGATTGAGCAGAATTTCGTTATCCGCTGATTCAAAATTTATAGGCGCGCGAGTTTCTGCCATGGCAGCGCCTCCAAAGTTTCATCAAAGCCAATACCGTCACCCGCAACCGGGTAAATAAATGGGCCGTCTGTCCGTATTTGTTTTGAAAATGCGTCTTCAACAAATGCGGCCTGAGTTAAACAACCCGATTGTAAAACCATATCGCCGTATTCATGTTTTAGCTCGGCCGCCACCGCCGCCGCATGGATCACACCCACCGGATGATCCATGTAACTGGTCACCGCGACCTTGCAATTATATTTTTGCGCAAAGTGAACGGCTTCGGCGACATCGGTCTTTGCTGGCTTTAGAATAATAACATCAAACTCCGGATCGGTGTGATGAAGGACATGGGCAAGATCTTGATCCATTGCCAACGGAGCAAAAGGGCGCACCTTCGACCAAGATTTTGCGTCGTAAGGAAACGGATCCTCAACGTACTCAATCTGCTTACGAACATCCTCGGGAACCGCAGACATGAAGTCCTTGTAAACGCTGTCACTAAGAACATTGTTAAAATCTAAGCGCAGTCGAAATGATGTACCAGCAAAATGGCGCAGCTGATGAAGTTCTTTTTTTAAATCTCGGCCTAATTTGATCTTGATCGTATCAAAGCCTTGCAGCTTTAATGCATTTAAATGATCGCCATCAATGTCCATGATCGAAGATAAAAGAGCATTGTTTTTTAGCTGTGGTTTTTCAGGTAAAAGATTTCTTTCAGCAAAGCGAGCCTCGGCATCCCGGCGGGCAAGCCACAGACTTGAATGCGATAACGCTGTCAGCTTACCTTCACGTAAAATGCGCAATTGTTCGTCCAGGCTTTGGTCACCCAGCTCAGCCCAAGGATGAAGATCGGCAAAACCCACCAGGCCGTCATTCCACCTCACCATCAACAAAACACCCTCACGACCAGCCCCTTGAACTTTAGCATTCAAAGACTGACGAGGAGTTAGTTGATAGGAGGAATAGAAAATATCTTTCAAAAAGCAAATCCCAACGTCAACAGCAGACCAAACACCAAATGCAATCCGGCGGCTTGACCCAAGAATTTGTTATAGGAAGCACTAGGTTCTGTCGTGAAAACATTCTTAGTCACTTTGATGGCGAGCGGTAAAGCTAACAACGACACCATCGCCGGGATTTTATATCCCTCGACCCACCAGTAAATATTTAAAAGAAACGGCAAGAAACACAAAGCCGCAATTTCAAAACGCGAGAACTTCACCCCAAAGCGCACGGCCAAAGTTTTTTTATTCACTAAAGCGTCACCCGCGCGATCGCGAAGGTTGTTGATCGCAATCAAAACAGTCGCATGAAATCCAATCTGCAATCCCAAGACAAAAGCTTCCGGCATCCATTCGCCGACGTTCAGGTAAACAATCCCCATGACCGCCAACAAGCCAAAAAACAAAATGACAAAAAGATCGCCCAAGCCCAGGTAGGCTAACGGAAATGGACCTGCCGTATAAGCATAACCCATCAACACCGAAGCAATACCGATCGCCACGATCACCGCTCCGCCTTTTAGCACTAACGGAATGCCGCAAAGAACCGCCAAAGCAAAACACAAAGATCCTAAAGACATCACCTGATTGGCCGTCATAATCCCGGCTTGCGTGATACGTTGAGGTCCGATGCGTTTTTCCGTATCCGCACCTTTTTTAAAATCCACCGCATCGTTCACGAGATTCGTTCCAATTTGGATAAGAAAAGAGGCCATCAAGGCATAAAAAAGAACCCATCCATCCCATGAAAGACCGATAGCACGAACCAAGGCCGTTCCAGCAAGGCACGGCACCAAGGCCGCAGTCAGAGTTTTCGGACGGAACGCTAAAAGCACACTTTTGACTTGAGAATTCATTTTTGCATCGCATTGTTGAAAGTTTAAAAGCCCCTGAAGGCCCTTCTTCTTTTATCAGATTCTTTTCTCGTGACCAAAAGAAATTCTAGAGGCAAAACCTCTCTGATTCGCGTTAGAATGCCTTAAAGTCGAATTTTGTGGAGGGCCTATGGATATTTTGATTTCTTTCTTAGCTTTTGTGGCCGGTGCGGCGATTGCGGGAATCATCACTTATTTCAAATTTAAAGCCCAGTCGGCGACTGAAAAAAGTCAGCTGCAAAGCGATCTCAGCTCTTTGCAGTTAAAAAACGAGCTTTTAACTCAAAGCCTGCAAGAACAAAAAGACCTGATGGTCGAAGCCCGCAAGCAGCATGACAAGCTTGCCGACAACATGAAAATCCAATTTGAAGTCACCGCGCAAAAGATTTTTGAAGAAAAATCAGCCAAATTCACCGATCAAAATCATAAAAACATCGCCTCCGTTCTTGAACCTTTAAAAGAGCGCATCAAAGACTTCGAAAAAAAGGTCGAAGAAACTTATTCCACCGAACGTTCGGAGCGCGGCATGCTGCGCGGGGAATTAAGCAAAATGATGGAGCTGAACAAAGTGATGTCCGCCGAAACTCAAAATTTAACCAAAGCACTTAAAGGCGAAGTTAAAACCCAAGGAAATTGGGGCGAGCTGATTTTAGAAAACATTCTAGAACGCTCAGGATTGCGCAAAGGTGAAGAGTACATCATCCAAGGCACGGACATGGATTTGCGTGGGGATGATGGACAAATCCTTCGTCCCGACGTGATCGTGAACCTTCCTGATGAAAAACATTTGATCGTCGATGCAAAGATGACTTTGGTCGCTTACGAACAATATGCCTCTTCAAACACACCCGAAGATTTAGAACGCACCGGAAAGCTTCACGTAGATGCTTTAAAAAAACACATCGATGGTCTTTCCGAAAAGAAATATCACTCTGCCGAAAAACTGATCACGCCTGATTTCGTGATTTTATTTATGCCGCTGGAACCCGCCTTTGCCTTGGCATTTAAATTAAAACCGGATCTTTTCAATTACGCTTGGGAGCGTAATATCGCGATTGTGAGCCCCACAACGTTGCTAGCGACCTTAAGAACTGTCGCGGCCCTTTGGAAACAAGATCGCCAAGAAAAGAATGCCCTTGAGATCGCGAAACGCGGCGGACTTTTATACGAAAAATTCGCCGGGCTTTTAAAAGATCTGCAGAATTTGGGAGAAAAACTAGGCGCCGCCCAGAAAGCCCACGAAGACGTGATTAAAAAAGTCAGCGAAGGGCGAGGTAATCTGATTGACCAGGTTGAAGATCTAAAGCGCCTGGGAGCAAAAACCGAAAAGTCCTTACCCCAGCTAGAAAATAATTAATAAAGATCTTGAGGGATGCTGGTGAGGTAATAACTGCGATCCGCTTGCTGCTCTAAAATCCAGAAGCGGTCAAAAACGTTCTCGCTCCAACGTTTAGGGAAGTCTCCCTCTAACGGGTTTAAAAGATCAGGAATCCCTTTGCGGTTCCAGCAGATAACAACGGTTTTCCCATCAAACTTCGTATTTCTTAGAACATACTCCATCAGGTCTTCGCCGTCGTCTTTATCAAACGAAGAATCTAGCGGCACTTTTAAAACCTGCGCCGCCGGGGCGACCGTTTCCACTGAACGCAGACTGCTGTTGCCTTTGGGAGAAGCCGCAAAAAAGATCTCTGGTTTGCCATATGTGTTTAAAAACCCCGAGCTGCTAAAGTATTTTGCCAGGGCTTCCGCCCGCGCATAACCTTCGGGTGAAAGGTTCTTTTCAAGGTCTGAGACCTTCTCTGCATGGCGAAGAATTATGATCCTAGCGGGAGCCGCCTGTGCCGTTCCAGCATTACAAAAAGCCAATACTAGCAAACAAAGACTTAAGATTCGGATGATCAAGCAAACCTCTCAGTAAGAAACGGATCCATGAAATAACTTAGATTCTTGCATTACGGTAGTTTTTCAACTTGGGGCCTCAGAGAGAGTGAAGTTCTTACTTGTATTAGAGCAGTTCCCTACAAAGCCATTTACTTAAAACATAAAGCTGTTAAAAGAGCCTCTCAATTTTGACTAGCCAGAGGACTTTCATGAAAATCACAAAAGTATTGTTGTCGTTTGCAGTTGTCGCGATCAGCCTTTTTGCCGTCGCTCAAAGCGTTTCCGTAAAAACTATCGAAGAGTATAACAGCCTTCTTCCAGTCTGGGGAACGAGCTGGTCACCTGGGGCAAAATCCATCAATGGCTATTACCCAACCTTTTACACTGGATTTGCGATGCGCCAGCAGGCCCCAGAGCGTATCCATGTGCGCGTCAGCCGCGGGAACCAAACTCGTATTTCGGTTATTTTGGACGACCAAGCCCTGACCGATTATGCCTTTGACCTTGTAAAGCGTTATGAGGTTTACAGAGCTCTTACTAAAGGCCCTGGTGCTAAACTGAATGTAAATCCTTCAGGCTCAAAACTTCTGCCGCAGCTGGATTTATACAACCAAATCATCGAGTCCCCGAACTATGATATTTTAGGCCTTGTCGACCGCGCCAGTAAAGGTGCTGAATCTGCTGAAAGCACTTACGCAAAAAGCTTGAATATCTTGAGAGCTTTAAACCCAGGCCGCGTATTCATCTTGAATCTGAACTTAGCTCAAGAATTCGCGAAATGGAAAACTCAAGTACAGCAGTCTTCTGGTGGCAACGCCGCTAAAATCACGGGCAACCCACAAGAAACTATCATCGCGATCAATACTCTTCTTTTCGGTCGCGTGAATTACACGCAAAAACCAAGTGCTGACGTTATGGCAAAATTAACGAAAGCCATTACATTAGCGACCAATGGTGCTTCAGACAATGAATTCACAATGGCCGCTTTGGATCTTTTTGTGGCGGTGACGGGTTCTAAGTACGATTTCAAAGTCGTTAACAACCAAGGCCACTGGCAAAAAGCTTTGCAGTGTTCTTCAGCTTCTAGCTGTTATCTAAGCTACCCAGAATTCACCGCTATTTACCCAACAGGTTCTGTTGAAGAAAAAACGTCTGATGAATTCGGCAACCGCATTAATGCCTTCTCGACTCCGGGTCTTTGGCAATTCCTGTCTCGTTCAGGTGGTCGCGAAGTCGATAATATCCGTAATGAGCCCTACTATGGATTTGCACCTAAAATGGATTACCAAGACATCGGGAATGGATTTCATAATCCCGCGGTGCGTTTCTGGGATCCAAGCAAAGCCGTTAAGCAAGCTTTGGGTTTAAACCCTGGTCACAACACTTATTGGGCGGTTAAACGCGGTGGCGTTTCTCATGGGTGCTTGCGCTTTTCTATCGGTGGCGTTTGGGAATTCCGTCAAATCATTCCGGTTGAAAACTCTAAAATGACTCAAGTTTCGTTCTTCGGTAACCGCGCGCAAGACTTCGATCTTTATGATATCGATGGCAGTGGCGAATTGAAAGTCATGGGAACTGAATACTTCATCTCTTACGGTCTTCAAGGTGCGGACTCTACGGCTCGCCGCGAAGGTAAAGGCTTAGAAATCAATGCCGATAAAAAGTATGACTTCTATGTCGACCTTTATGGTGCGAAAAATGTGTTCTCGCTAAATGAAAAACAAGAATACGTCTTTGCCAACCCACGCATTTCTTTGCCGTCTTACTTAGACTTTAAAAAGGCATCCGTGAGCACGCGTTTACAAATTCCTGGTCAGTACCGACTTTACGAACAAGCTTACGAAAAAGACAAAGTACAAATGTACGCTATCGGCGAGATGACTCCGCAAAACAAATTGATCGCGCGCCTTATGGGCCGTGTTCGTGGATGTGCTCCGACTTCGAATAAACAACAATGTGGCGAAGCCGCTTTCGATCAAGAATTAAAAAGTTTGGTGAAATAATATGAAGAATTTTATCGCTGCCGTTTTATTGCTAGTTTCTTTTAATGCCCAAGCAGATCTGGCGGGCACTTTTAAGAAAATTCAGAACACCTATAAAGGTCCTTTCTCTCTCAATTACATGCAAGGGACTTTAGGCCGTGTGCCTATTCGTGAATCTGAAGTTGCTCCTGGAGTTTTCCAATTCCAATCGGCGTTCCGTAACGATATGGCACGTGAATTAGCGACGCAAAATGATTTCTATGTCGGAAATCTATTTACCACGAACTATTACGAGCTTATGGGCAAATACGTTTATGGCAACCAGTATGGCAGCTACGTATTAAACCATGGGGCTCTTTTAGCGGCCGCCCCGCAAGCTTCCGCACAAACAGCATCTATCGTTCGTCACTGGGTTTTAGAGCGTCACTATGTGACCTTTTTCCCTAATAACAAACATGCAGCGTCTTTCACTCTTCGCGGTGTGAGCGGAGCTGAATTTGAACAAGAATATGCTTATTACTTCTTTAATTTTGCTTTAACCGCGGTGACAGAAGATTTCCAATTCTTGCCATTGTTCGTTTTGGCGAAATCAAGCCCCATCGCTGACGCGTCTTCTTTAGAACGCGCCCGCACGATGATTGCGAATCTTTATGATTCAATGAAAATGCAATACGGCGATCAAGATTCTGCGGTCAAAGCTCTTTATCAGCTTCGCAATACGATCCATAACCAGATTTCTCCAGACGTCATCAACCAAATCAATACCTACTTGAACAACTACCCTCGTTACGCTTCAAGCACACGCGGAACGTTGACTCAGATACAAGATATCTTACGCGCCTACTTTAACGTCGGCCCAAAACGTATTACCGATCTAGCGAAAAAAGTGGGTGCAACAAACGTACAAGTGGCGGCTGAAGGCTTAGCTAAAAACGGCTTTAGTTCTCAGGGAGGCTTGGCTTTATCGCAAGCTTTGGCGGAAATTCGCACAGCACTTTCAACAAATGGCATTGCCGCGGATAAGAAAACAGATGCTTTGTTACTTTTGAGCTCTGCTTCTCAATACCTAAATAAAGAACTTAGCAATTTGAAAGTTCTTGAAACAAAATTACCGGTTCAAGCGGTGGTGAATCTTCTTTACGTGGAAGGCTTCTTAATCAAAGACAACTGGGACTATTTTTCTTCTGAAGTGGCTGCTTCTGCAAGTCCGGCAGCGGCGGTGGCGATGATTCCAGATCTTGCCGATATCGCTAACGACACTTTGAACCAAGCTTTCCAACCAGCTTTGGATCAATGGGTCTCTTTAGAGCCAAAAATGCAGTATTTTATTGATAACACTATTAAATCATCAGCCCTTAACACGGCTTCTTTAATCGCGAAGAAAGTAAAATAGAGGAATCTATGAAAAACATCGTTCTTTCGATCTTAATCACTGTGGCCGCTTCATTTGCAGGCGCTCAAGCCAAGGTCATGAATGCCGGTGAAGCATTCGGTCAGCTTGTTTACCTAACCGCTGAAGACGTCACTTCAGAATCTCCGAAATACAAAGCGGTGAGCGCCCTCTCAATCCCGGTTTTTGGTGAGTTGCCACTGGATATGTCAGTGACCGCGGGAGCGATCACTTTAAAACAACAAACTTTGTTGTCGCACGTTCAATTGAAATCTCGCGCACGTCGCACACCAAACTTAGATATTTCTGCTCTTGAAGGGGGACTTTCAAATCCTCTTTTTGCGTCTTATCCAGATGGCTCGTGGGTGCACATGGTTTTGGGTGATGATGGTTCTATCTTGCTTGAGCCCTCCACAGAAGCTGCCGCGGTTCAATATTACAACAGCAAAAAGTTAGATCCTGTGACTTTGCGCTCTGATCTTACAGCGAACCATGTTTTTGCGGCCGCGGATCTTGGTTCAGGTGATGCTATTCGCGTAGGTTCAAAAGCAGCCAATTATGCGGAGCTAGCAAAAGCATTAAATTCGGCAGACCGCACGGTTGTGCGCCCGGGTTTTGCGATTCCATTTTATTTTTACCAAGAGTTCGTAGACACAAATCCGAAAATCAAAGCCGCTATCGCTTCGATTCTTAAAGACCCTTTAATGACAAAAGTTGCGAAAGTGAGCTATCGCGAGACGAAACTTGCAGCTTTACGTGACCTTATGAATAGTGAAGAGGCCGTTGTCAGCGAAACCTTGATCGACGAATTACTTGCACGCTTTGAAACTATCCGCGACCCTAAGACCGGTTTCCCGCGTAAAATGAAACTTCGCAGTTCAACAAACTCTGAAGACCTTCCGAACTTTAATGGCGCGGGCCTTTACGATTCTGATGGTTACAATCCCGTGACTAAAAAAGGTAAAGAGCGCTCTATCGAAGAAAAACGTGCAGCGCTGAAAAAAACTTTGCGCACGGTTTGGGCTTCGGTTTGGAACTTGCGTGCCTTTGACGAACGCGCGTACTTCCGCATTCCTCACAGCGAAGTGAAAATGGGGATCCAGGTAAATCTGTCCTTCCAAAATGAAGACGCTGACGGTGTTGTCGTCACGAAAAACGTTCCTCGCGATGCTAATTGCATCGGTCGTTGTGTTTACATCGAAGTTCAGCGTGGGAATGAATACAGTGTGGCAAATCCAGTTGCGGGCGTAAAACCACAAAAAGTATTGATCGATGTTGATGACCAAGATCCAACGAACGTCAGCCTTTACAAGGTGAACGTTATGCAAAATTCAAACATTGCTGATGACACTAAAACTATCTTGGCTGAAGACAATCCAAATCCAGTTATTACACTCGAAGAAATCAAAGATTTGACTCTTCAAGTGATGAAAGCGCATTTGCACTTTAAACCAATCTTGGGTGACAAAAATGATGATTTCGCTTTGGACTTAGAATTCAAAGTGGATCGCGAAGACACAGCGGCACGCCAAGTGTACTTAAAACAAGCTCGTCCTTACCTAGACTAGTTTCACATTCATTACACACTCTAAATTCTAGTCTGTACTTCCGTCGTGCCAGGCCTTGTTGCCTGGCACTGTCATATTTACCATTTAGTAATAAATAAATCTTTAGTACGTCCATTCACCACTGCTCATGGAGGAGCTTCGAATGAACCACTTATCTCTGGTCCGTCACGGACTTGTCGCGACCTTTTTGTTCACATCCCTACAAACTTTCGCGGCCATGCCGACGAATCCCGTCACCGACGCGAATTTTTCGACTTTACCTAACGGGGTCAAGTTGCAAAATATCGCCGTCAGTGGTGTTCGCTTAAGCCTTACTCGCGGCATCGGCACCAAGTTCACCGCCGCTCATCAAGCCAGTTACGAGAAAATTAAAGCAGACACTTTGACCAATCCAAAATCAAAAGTGCAATGGGCGATCATGGACTTAGATGCTCACCGTGTTTTGGGTGAAAGCTTAAATTCAAATCGAAAAATCTTTGGGGCTTCATCTTCAAAAATATTCGTCGGTGGCGCCTTGATGAACAAACAAAATGGCGCGATCAGCAATTCTCAACTTCAGCTGATGGCTAACATGTTGGTGGTTTCATCTAACGAAGCTTGGGTGAATCTGCAATCTCAAGTCGGTGATGGCAACGCCAATACGGGTCGTTCACGCATCAATGACTTCACTCAAGGTTTGGGTTTAGAAAAAACTCGTGGATACCAAGGCTACTGGGGCAACATCCATGGAAACGAACTCACCGCGGCTGAAACCGTTGAATACCTGCACAGTGTTTACAAAGGCGACTTCCCTGGTTCTGAAACACTTTGGAAGGTGATGCACGCTTGCCGCACAGGTGCTAGCCGCGGCCTTAAATACTTACCACGTACCACTTACGTGGGTGGCAAAACCGGAACTTATGATGGATCCACCGTGGATCCTGAAACGGGGGCAGGTATTAACGTTGCGATTCGCAATCACGTGTTAATCTTTAACGTGGATGGCCGCCAGTATGGTCTAACGATTCTTTCTAATTCCGGATCTGACGAAGCGACAGCAATCTTAGCGGGTGGTTTATTCCGTGAGTTTACAGGTTATAAAGATTAATTTGGATGAGTTGACGTAATCTTTTTGTCGTGGATAAGTTTATCCATGGCAAAAAGTTTTGGTCGCTGGATGCTCCCGGCAGTTATTGCAATTTTGATCCTTACTTTCTTTTTTTGGAAAAAGGAATCAGCCATCAGTTCTGCTCCTCTTGCAGAAGATAGCAACGTAGAAACTAAGCATACAACAACACCCTCACCCTCAACACCGCCAACTCCCCCGAAAATCAACGCTGAGTTAGAACCACCTGCCTTATCTGCGACAGGGAGTTTTGAGCATTCTGAAATAGAACCAAAGAATAAAAAATCTTCCGAAATCCCATTACACTATCAAGTCAGTCCTGAAGGACTAGCCGTCGTTGATGGCGATATCGTCCTAGGAGAAGCTGGGCCAGGACAAATTGGCGCCGGAATTTCTAGGGCAAGCCAACTGCAGCTATGGCCCGGAGGAAGAATTCCATTTTTCATTCAAGGTGATCTTAAAAATCCAGAACGTGTGATCACGGCGCTTGGTCTTTTTGTTGATAGCGGTCTGCAGTTCACACCTTATCGGGATGAAGAAGATATTTTGGTTTTTCAGACCGCTGAATCTGGGTGCAAATCTTATTTAGGAAAAGTTGGTGGTAAACAACCCATCTGGATTGGTCCAAATTGCGGCGTTACTGAAATTGCCCACGAAATCATGCACGCGGTGGGATTTATTCATGAACAAAATCGCAGTGACCGTGACAAATACGTCCGTGTTCTTTGGGATAATATTATGGATTCAGCCAAAGGAAACTTTGAACTGTTTCCCGCAGAGCTCATGACTGCCAGCGGAACAGCGCCCTTTGATTTTGAGTCGATCATGATTTATCAGCCGTCCGCGTTTTCTCGTAATAACCAGACGACATTAGAACCTCTATTAAATGGCGCGGTCATCAGCCCCAGCCGTAACTTAAGTCCTTCCGATCAAGCACGCATTCGTCGCGCTTATCAGCTGCCATAAAAACAAAAGCCCCCTGATTTTTCAGAGGGCTTTTTTATTTTCTAAATTTAAATACTAATTAAAGCTCAGCGTCTTTAACCAATGTCAGCTTGGTTGCTACGTCGATACCTGAAGATTGATTTTTCAAAGCCACTGTTGGATTTTGCACCACACGTTGTTGAAGCTTTGCAAAGATCGGTTCACGGATCGCCAAGTTATTATCTTGAAGAACGCATTGGCGGGCTGTACGAGTCGCCACGTTGATCACGACCGGCGCTTTTAAGTTCGCGGTCATCAAAGTAGGATCGTCAGGAATAGTTACGATAGAGAAATAACGAGCTTTATCTTGAGCCGTCATTTTCAATGCTTCAAGATCGCTCTTTGTTAGATTTGCTTTGTATTGAGGAGCAAACAGCTCTGGCTCTAACACGGGGAAAGCGATATGCGGAGATTCGCAAGATTGTAGCCACGCAAAAATCTCGTCGTTTGGATCATCCAAAAGAACAAACTGACGAAGATCGGCGAAACCTAATAGGCCTTCGGCAAAAGTCAGAACATCTTCTTGTTTCAGCTCAACTTGGCCGAATCGCGATGTCGAAATGATCATCAACCCCCCCGGGCAAAAGAACTCACAGTTTCTTCCTTTAGTTTAGACACAGAAGGACGGAAGACCGGTGAGTACAATTACAAATCTGGACCTAAATCCAGGGAGACTCAAATGAATTCAGACGACTTGATACTCCGCGCAAGCGGAAGACCTGGGAAAGGCCCATGGAGGGGCCTTTTTGGAGCCATTATGGCTTTAGAAGTTTGCTTAAATTGCGAGTTTTATCTGCAGATACAGAGACTGACTGCTGATTTTGGTCTTGAATTGCAGCGTAGACTTCTTCACGGTGAATTTTCGTATCCTTAGGCGCTTCAATGCCTAGGCGAACTTGTTTACCTTTAATTTGTACTACTCTGATTTTGATGTGGTCATCGATAGCGATGCTTTCACCCAACTTCCGTGTGAGAACCAGCATGACAACTCCTTTTGCTGCAGTCGTTATCGGTAGTTTTAAGCGGAACTGTAGGTATTATTTTTATCTTAGAAAGTCAAGAAGGCTTGGTTGAATTAACTTACCCGACGTTTCGAGAGTCGCTTTCAGCGTGGAATCCGTCTTGTTGATATCAGAGATCACCTGGAATGCATCCGCATCTTCCAGCTGGGAAGCCGTCGTTTTATTGTCCACGACCGCCTTTTGCAGGGAATCCATGGTGTTATTTACGGCCATAACTCTGGACCCAACCTCAGAACGGGCTAAAACCACCTGAGAAATGGCTTGATCCAGGGTATCAAGGCTTTCTTGGATCCCTTGTTTATCGTTGGTTTTAAGCGAGACCTCTAAATCACGAATCGTAGAGAAAATATTGATCCCTCCACCGCCCTCAACCGGATCCTGGCGCCCTTTGGTGCGAGAGCCGCTGCCGACCGACGCAGGGCCGCGCGTGGGAAGGTAATTTTCCTCAATCTCTTCATTATATTGCTTACGCTGGACTTCGTCTTGCTGGAACTGCTTAAGTTCTTCCACATTATTCGGCGACTCATAAGAGGCCCGCGCAATCCCGTCGCTACCCAAACCACGACCCAAAAAGACCTTACTGCCTGCGACATTCATCGCGACAAAAGAGTCTTTGTGAACTTGGATCTTCATGTCACCGTCATCGCCTTTGTACTGGCCACTTTGATCAAAAGGCATCTTGTCGGTTTTATAACCACCAAAGATGTATCTTTCACCCAGCTTACGATTCCCGATTTGCACGGCTTGATTGTAGATCTGTTCGATCTCTGAAGCGGTCACCATACGGCTTTCTTCATTACCGCTGGCATCATTGGACTGGCTGACAGCCAATTCCTTCGCGCGAACTAGGATATCTGAAAGCTCGCCGAGAGACTGATCAGAGAACTCTAAAAAAGATTTCGCGTTATTGATATTTTTAATGAATTGATTATTTCCACGCTCTTCAGTACGAGCCGCAAGAACACGGGCCGAAGCTAAAGGATCGTCGGAAGGTTTATTGATACGCTTTTGAGTCGCAGCTTGATTCTGCAAATCGGCCATGTCGGAACGATTCTTCGACAAGTTCGAATTGACCTGATTGAAAGCCATTTTATCTGCGATTCTCATTGCGTACTAATATCCCTTATCTACAGTCGTTTTAAGTTAAGAACAGTATCAAACATTTCATCTGCCGTTTTGATCAGTCGGGCGGAAGCATCATAAGTTTTTTGGAATTCGATCATTTTCGTTGTCTCTTCATCTAAAGAAACCCCACTGATGCTTTCACGGATATTGCTTAACTGATTCATCACGTTTTTTTGGGACTCTTGGGCTTTCACCGCACGCTGGGTGACGGCCCCCATTTGTCCTACTTGCGTATTGTAATAATCATCTAAAGTCGCAGTTCCATCTTGCATCACCTGACGGTACTGCAAAGAAGAAATCACGTTGGCGACAGTGTTATCACCTGCCGCTCCGGCTTGCGCCCCGGCCGCGATACGACCCACGTCATTGAAAACCGATTTATTCAAAGCGATTTCCGTGGCCGCACCTTTAACTTGATCAGGCATCTCAAAGAACAGCACGCCAGGGCGACCGTTCTTATCAAAGCCTTCTATATGCGCCGTATTTACTTCTTTAGCCAAGGTGTAAGCCATTTTATCGACGTGACCCAAAAGGTCTTCAATAACATGGTCACGAACATCTAAGGCACCACCAATACGACCACCCGTAATTTGATCTGTGATATTTGCCGGCGACCCCGCCGTTCCCATAAAGAAAACTTCGACGCGATCACGATTGTCTGTTTCTTTTGCGGCAAGCTCTGAAGAGCCCACACCTGAAACCAGGATCGCCGTGCGACCGGCGGTCACCGTGACCATCCCGTCTTTGCTTTCCGCCCAAGAGATGTCGATTTTTTCACCTAGTTTTTTAAGAACGACGTCACGACGATCGCGTTCGTCATTGGCCGGGATTTTTTGAATCTCGACGGTTTGAATTTTTTCATTCAATGACGCAAGTTCCTTGGTCAATTGATTGATCTCTTCAACCGTTGTTTTGATTTGCCCGTCTAAGTCATCTTGCACGGCTCTTAATTGACCGGTCACGCGACCGAAATCTTTGGTCAACGCAACAGCTGATTCACGCACCATCGTGCGCGAAGCCAAGCTTTCTGGATTATTAGAAAGTTCACGGAAAGAGTTAAAGAAATCAGTCATGTACTGATTCAAACCCTTGTTGTTTTGTTCATTGTAAATTTGCTCAACGCGAGACAAACCATCCGCACGGGCATCGGTGAAACCCATGCTCATGCCTTCACGTTGAATTTGTTTTTCTAACCAAGGATTATTCACTCGCGTAACAACACCCGCCCGAGCACCCATCCCGATCTGAAGATTACCCTCACCGATCGGAACGTTGGAAAGCAACTCGACTCTTTGTCGAGAGAATCCTTCGGTCGATTTGTTAGCGATATTGTGACCCACTGTTTGTAAAGCCGTCTGAGAGTTCATCAGAGAGCGTTTACCAGTATCCATCATCGCCGAGATTTTAGACATCCTATCCTCATCTTCGGTGGTGCAACCCGGAGGAACGAGTACTTATATT